>NZ_CFQRNQ010000017.1:0-78232 GCF_986071375.1 Paraprevotella sp.
TGCCCATAAGAATCTTGTTTTAGGGTTTATGCCAATACAAAGGAACGGATTTATCGTAAGAAATCAAAGTAATACCAAAGGAAAATACTATAATTTTATGGTTTTTGTCTTTCCCGGTATGATTGTCAGGTTGGCCGTTCCGTTGTCTTTTATTTCCACGTTTATATATCGGGCCTCTACCACGACTTTCCCGTCCAACATGATGATACCCCACTGGTTCGGGTTTTCTTCCATTGCGCAATAGTTGCCTATCGGCTTTTGGATACGGCGGTAGATGGGTGGTACGATGATACGCTCGCCCGATTTCAGTCCCCATTTCAGTCCGGACTTGAACGGCACAGCGTTTTGTAAGGTGGCCAACCGTTCTTTCTGTTTCTTTTCTTGCGTACGTTGTTTGTCCGCTTGCTTTTGGGCGGCACATTCCCTTGCTTCGGACATCAGCTTTGATACAGCAGCCTTGAAGTTCTCCGTTTGCGTCTCGGGAGTCATGCAGGCGATATACCGTTTTTCTTTACCGGCTTCTGCATGGTAGTATCTTCCTTCTCCGTCGGCAATCACGATGCTTCCGTCTGGCAGTTTTCCACAAAACCGATAATAGCTATCCTCGTCATTTTCCAATATGCAAACATAGTCCTTGTTCAAGGAGTCCTCCGTGCTTTCTACATATTTAAATTCGGGAGTGATGAAAGGATCGTAAATGAGCAGATAGAAGCCCCTTGAAAAAAAATCGTGCCGGTCGATGCCCGAACGGTTCACATAGGCATGCTTCGTACGGCTGTAGAACATGCGGCCTACTTGGAGTATTTCTATTTGGCCGAATTTCATTACAATCGGCTTGTCCGGGTAGTATTGGTTGCACCTTAAATCTATGTAGGACGTTTTGTCATTCCGGTCTGTTACGGCCACGATGTCGTCCGGCAAGAATTTCATACGCTTGTACCTGTCGGTTTTCATCCGTATTCTTCCGTTCTTGTCTACGATAGCTGTGCGGCAGTCCTCGAACTGTACGGCAGCAAGATTATCTTTTACGTCGAACAAAGTGGAATATTGTGCCTTTGCGGTGATGGTCTGCCCGCATTTTAATCCCCAGAGACCGTTTTGGCGGTCTTTGAACGGTTTTAGTTTTTCCTGTAGTGGAGTATTATTGTCCGTGGGAGACTTGCTTTTGTTCAGGTAATCCCATAATATTTCATGCGACATGACCATTTCGAGCGGCTCATTGGAGCATCCCGTTGGGGCTTTTTCTTGCTTTGCAGCCAAGTATTCCGTTTTCTTACAAGTTGTACGGTAGCCTTTTCCGGCCAACCGTCCTTCAAACATGGCCTTCCAGTCCCGGTAGGCCGTGGGCAGTCCGAACAGGCGGTACAGACCCACGTTATCTATCAGCATGCAAGTGTCTTTACTCGTTGCTTTCCGCAGTCCGCGCCCTACTTGTTGTAAGTATTTGGCCAACGAAAGGGTAGGGCGGGCCATCTGTATGAACTCCACGTCCGGGCAGTCGAAACCCTCGCTGAATACATCCACATTCACCAATACTTGTATCTTGCCCCGTTTGAAATTTTCTATAAGTTGTTTACGTTGCCGTGTAGGAGTCTTACTGTCAATCGCCACGCTGTTTATTCCACGCTGCCGGTAGAAACCGGCAATACTCCGTGCATGGCTGATGCAGATAGCATACACGATGCCTTTCTTTCCATCGGCATATTGCCGTACGCTTTCGTACAGCTGTTCGATACAGGGTTTGCGGTTCAGCACCTCGTTCATTTCTTTCGTTTGGAAATCACCATCCGCCCCACGTTTTGACAAGTTTTCTATCAATCGTTGGGATTTGCTGCCCGGACGGATGGATACGTAGTCGAAAGCTGACAGCCATCCTTGTCGGATAAAATCGGCAATGCTGTCCGAAGTAACCAGTTCGTCAAACAAGTCCGTGAATCCCCTGCGGCTCATCCGGCAAGGGGTAGCCGTCAAGCCCAATTTTTTTGCCTCAGGATGACGTAGCCACAACTCCTTATACGTTTTAGCCAGTGCATGGTGAGCCTCGTCAATGACGATAAGGTTTGGGGATTCGTGAAAGTCAGCGAGATGACGCGACAGCCATTGGATGGACATGGCCCTTACCCTTCCGTCTTCCTTCGGGATGCTTGGGATGCCGTATCGTTCCATGGTTTCCTCAATCTGCTCCACCAGTTCGCGGCGGTGTGCCACAATCCAGACACACCGTTTCCCATCCTCTTTCAGGCTGTCATAAATGATGGATGCCAACAGATGGGTTTTTCCCGTACCTGTTGGCATCTGGAGCATGATGCTTTTGTGCGATTTCCAAGCTTCAAGTACATGCGTTTTGATGTACTTTTGATAATCGCGAAGATGACTGTGGGGGCGAGTCATACTATCCTATGACCTTGCATAATTCATCTATCAGACTTTTGCTTGCAATATCTCCCAAATCATGCAAGGGTCTTAGATTCCGGGTTGTCAACAACTCTTTTAGTTCTTTTGCGTCGGTTGCCACGTACACATAGCCGAGTTCTTTCATCTTCTGGGCTGTGGCCAACTGATGCTCGTTGCGATGTTCACCCCATGCGGCTATGCGTGGAAAGATTATAATAGGCTTGTGTTGGCGCATGGCGGAAATAATAGTACCCATACCGGCATGGGCCACAATGAGGCGTGCCTTGCTGAATAGTTTGTTAAACTCATCGGGCGGTAAAAATTCTATGGTACGGATGTTTTGAGCCACATATTCACTTTTGTACACTTGCGCGATGATTTCCTCATCCAAATGCGCGGCCACTTCATCAATGATTTTCACGAAACGGTCGAATGGGGCCTGAGTACCGATAGTGCAAAATATCATAATCGGGAAATATTAAAGTAACAATAAGTCAAAGAACGGGGGAGCAACGGGCGGTTTTGCCTTTAATCACCAAAGATGTTTCCGGCATAATGCACCTGTGCAGAAGCAAGACCCGGCCATTGGGTGTACACGTGGGTTGCGAATTTACGTGCTAATTTTCCACAAGCACTCATGGTTTGTACATTGGCTACAGAGTCAATCCAGATGGTCTTAGTTCTGGTCATTCTGCCTAAAATAATGGTAAGCAGTCCCGGAGCCGCACCTGTTGTGACGATGGCAGTGGGGCGTTCTTTGAGCAAAATCCCCAAAATATTGAAGGAAGCCGGTAACATTTTCCAAGCATTCCAACGGCTGAAATCCATCATGGTATGAAACCGGCAAGTGCCGACCATGGATTTACATTTAGGGTGGGTTGACATGTACACCACTTCATAGCGTTCTTCTAAAGGACGGGCAATGCGGAGGAGTTGTACCCAATGGCCTCCGATGGAAGCGACGGCGAGGATTTTCTTCATTTGTTATCTATGAATTAATGAGTTTCTCGTATATGTTTTTTAAATGATTGAGGACATATTCAGGTAAATAGAACTTTACTATGTTTTTGCTATCTTCTCCTTCGGCTTTTATAATTTCCGGAGAGGCAATATATTTCATCATAGCAATAGAAATTTCTTCTGCATTGCCAGGAGAGATGATTGTGCCATTGAGGTTATTCTTGACGACTTCAGGGATGCCTCCTACAGGAGTTGAAATTATAGGCATTCCATAACTCATTGCTTCCAGGATAGAAATCGGTAGTCCCTCATTAAAAGAAGGCAGAATAAAAACATCAGCCCAATTGAGCAATTCCAACTTCTTATTACCGCTTACCCAGCCTTCAAATGTAACTATCTCCTGAATATTAAAATCCTTTATTTGTTTTTTGAGTTTTTCCTCATTTTTATTACCTCCTATCTTCAATTCCATATGACCAAGAAATTGCTCTTTTTTCATGGCTATACCTCGAATTATATCAAAGACGCCTTTACGCTGTCCAATTTCTCCAAGGAACAAAAAATGGGTCTTCTCATCGTTTTTCTTTCTTGCTGCGGACATGATAGTCGGATATGGTGTAATGTTATGAAGGATGACAATTTTATTTTCTGGCATTCCTAAATCAATGAACCTTTGTTTCCATGATTCAGATAAGACAATCAATACATCTACTTCTGTTAATACATTCTTTATCCATATACGTTTTTTAGCTGACGAATCGTTATAAAAGTCCTTGAATCGACTGGCATGTATATGTAGAATTACTTTTTTATGAAAAAAATGTCCTAACTTAACCAATTGTGCTTTTCGCCAAAAAGAACCGTCAGCGGCTGTATGTAAATGCAGTACTTTGATATTTTTATCGGTCAGCATCCGAAAAGTCAAATTTACATAAGCGGACAAAAAATACCAAGAACGGACAAATATATTAGAGAGTTTGTACGTAGGATAGTATTGCAAACCGTCTATATATTCACTCCAATATTGCACTACAGCTGAGATGCCACCGGGATGGTGATGCTTATAATAGTTTCCGGCCATAAGAATATGTTTGCTAATATCCTTAGTTATCAATATTGTATTCATGCTTGCTTTCATATTGTCATACATGCTTTCCATTGTTGTTTTAATCAGTCGTCAGCGCAAAGGAATAATTATGTGAATCAAGGTCTCAGGCACCCGTCCAGAAAGGCGATGGAGTCTTTGCGGAGCGCAGCTAGCTTCTCGTCGACCGCGTTGTAGTCAATCAGGTTCGTTATCCTGTCAATATTCATTTGGTAAAGCCGTTCTTGCAGTCCGAACAATCCGAACAGGCTGTTGATTCGTGAGTTCCGTTCGGTCTTGCTTCCCTCGGCGAAGCGGTAAAACGTCATAAATTGCCGATGGAACAGGATGGAAAACACGGTGCAATGAAATGAATCAGTGCATACATATGCAGCTTCACTGATGTATTTGACAAAATCATTTGGGTTAACATTGTATGGTGCTTCATCCCCGAAATTTTCATCTTCTGGTACATATTCGTCCATGTGTCGTATAGTGACAATTTTGTATCCTGTTTTTTGTTTTAGTTCATTGGCAGCTCTGCGGGCTTCTTGGTTGGTTCCTAAGAAATAACAGAAAATGTAAGGCTCATTTTCATTAAGACTGATATTAGTTATCTCCACTTCCCATTCTTTACGGCTCAGCAGCATGGTAGGGTCTACCACCACGGTTGCTTTCTGATGCGATAATTCTTCAACAATCTCTTTACCCCGTTGTTCGCGTACGCCGATTTTATAAAAACGATTAAGATATGCTCCTGTAGCTTTGCGTTGGAAAGACGGTATCTCTGATACACCAAAACTGCTTGCGTAAGCCACCTTGCGTACACGGTCATCGACAAACAGCAGGTTGAAGAACTTATTTGGCAAGCTCATAGGAGTCCATACTTGGTCGCTGCCTACTACAACAGCATCATAATTGAGCGAACCTCTGCACAGGGCATCATAGCCTATATACTCATGGAAAAGAGGTATTAGTTTTTTTTGTTTATAAGCGTCCACAGCCTTGGTGCGCTCTGCGATACCGGCTGCATAAGCCGGATATTTTTTTAGCATCTGTTTGCTTGTCAGCCTGTGCTTGATATTTTTCCATTCTCCGGCACGAAGCGCATTCACCACAAACATCATTTTTTGCCATACCGAAAGCCTTTTGGTGTATTGTATCACTTCCACCTCATATCCAAGCTGCTGGATTTTCTTCAGCATGGCATACCCTTGCAAAGAAGTACCATAATTGTTATGTCCCACGGAATAGGCGATGACACATCCAATCTCCTTTGTAGACTTTTTGTTTGTTTCATCCATTGTTTTCTTTTTTCTCATGACTGCGTACATGTTTACAGGAATAAGCAGGATAGCAAAAACTGTTTATAGCTTTCGTTTTTGATAGCCAACTCTACATTCTTATAACTAATGGAACCATATTGTGTATCCTTGAAATAAATTTTTAAAGCATCCTTTGACCAAATGAAATTAGCATAATTGACCTGTCTGTTTGCCAAAGAATAGATTCTAACCGCATTGACTTTGAACTGATGCAGGAGTATGTCATAAAATTGCATATCAAACGGTAATAATAAATCCTTGCAATCTCTCAATAGCTGATTTGTAACATAGAGAGTATCAAGTATCTTTGGTTTCCCTTTACTGAGAAATGAAATGCTACTTGTGTTTTTTCTCCATTCGTATACAATATCGCTTACAGTTGATATCTTTGATGATCTCCTGTGGATTATGAATGAACAAACAGTATCTTCAAACCAATATCCCGGTGGAAACTGAATGTTGCTCCAAATTTCTGCCTTATATACTTTGCCCCATGGGAAGCCGAACAGCCGACCTTGCGCTGGCAGCGTATTTTGGATGACCTTATCATCGGCAAACAATGAATAGCCACCACCTACGATATCAAAATCACCCTTTACGGCTTTTTGCATCAATATTTCAATGGCGTTCACTGGTAACCTGTCATCGGCATCAACAAATGTGACATATTTGCCGAAACAGTTTTCAAGACCTGTATTCCTTGCACCGGAATGACCTTTGTTTTCTTGGTCTATGACTGTTACATTCGGGCGTTCTTCATATTTCCGCAAAATTTTACGGCTACCGTCTGTGGAACCATCATTGATGATGATTACATGAAACGTAAAGTCCGTATTCTGCCCCAATATAGAATCCAAACATTCTGCGATGTGTTGTTCTGCATTGTAGACCGGTACAATGATACCAACATCATAAAGGTATTTCTTTCTCAGCAAAATGCGGTCACATATACACGTCTCACCATTATCCGCTGAAATTTCTTTAATAATTTCTCTGAACTCTCCTTTAGGGTGGTGTGGGGGGGGTAAAACGGGTAATTTATTTAAAATGTTGTATGCGAGACTTTCAGCATGCAACCTCTTTGATAACTTTGATGCAAGTAATAAGGTATCCATAAAAATTTTCGTATCGTCTAAATCTATTGAAATGTTTAATCTGTCTATTTTTGACTATTTTCTTTCATCATGCTACATTTACTCGTTGCACACTTTAACAATCCCGCTTTTCAAGAATTGAATCCTGTCTACTATCTCTTTCGCAATGTTTAATTTTCCCGTTGATCAAAGCTGAACCAATCCGAGCTTTACACTATCAGCCTGGATAATTGGTTGAAGGAAATCACGGAAAAACCTGTCGCTTGTCGTTTCCTTGGAGTTTGCCGTTTCAAACAGGGCTGCAACTTTCTGATGCTGTTCCGCCAGTTTGCTCACTATTTTTGCACGGCTTATGGTAGCTCGTAAAGCTACTTCATCGCTCCCTATGGAATAATCATCAAATCCTATCAGTTCCACATAGTTGTCTCCCGGATAACGGAGCATGAAATCACGCTCTTCTTTCCAATAGCGGTCTGGACCATAAGCATAAAGCACATTGTGTGTCCGTGTGTATTGTGTCTCTTTGGTCAGTTCACGTGTACAGTGAGGTTGACCCATTAACATCATCGGACAAAAGAGTAGGAAGACCCATACTGCCATTCCCATCCATATATCCTTTTTATTCATAATGCGAAGTGTCCTTTTTCAGCTTGCTTACTAGCCACCAAAGACTTTTGTGCCGTCCTAGGAATTGCTGGACACGGTTCTGCAAATAATCCAGAACCGTTTTTAGTCCGATTTTATTCGGCAGTTGCACATCATATTCCGATATGACACGACCGAGACGTTTGTTCAATGCGATAAACCGTTCGTTGCGACCTTTCTTCTTCCCTGCCATCTGTTGAGAGGCATTCAGGGTTTCCACCGGAATCTCATCCAATGTGATGACCCCCTCCGATTTCGCTTCTACCAGCCAGTCAAGCCATTGCTGCTTTCTCACCACCAATGAATTGACTCCAATCTTATCATCCATGTAAGGTTTGATGTGAATGTCGCCGAAACATACGTCCCCCAATTCCCCGTAATGGTCAATGCAAAAGAGGCACCGCCGAGGGATGAAAAAGCTCCTAAGAGGGTGATAGTAACTCTGATACCGCGTCGTTGCTTCGCAACGAGAGAACCGAGGCAGCCCTCGTCACGGTAAGCGAAACAAGTCAAATCCTCTTTACGGATGCCACGTTCTTTAAAAACATGCTCAGTTAAATAGAAGGTTCGTCCTGAAGAACAGTAGATGGCAAAATAGCCGGCTATCTTTTCCCTGAATTTGCGGTCGATTGCTTCCAGTTTACGGAATCCCTGTATGTGGCAAGGAAGTCCCACAATGACATATCTTGTACCATCCTCTTGTTTGATGGCCTGTGCCATACCGTGAAGAGAAACAGGTGCATACTTGCTGCTCTTTGCCTGCAACACCTCCTCGCGGTTGTGTGCTATGTATGAACGTACCAACAATTCATTCTTCGGGTCAAATGCAGTCACAACAGCTCCGTCAATATATCCTTTTTCAATCAGGAAGATTAAGAACTGGCTAGCCATGCCGCCGCTTGCGCAATGGTAACGGATGTCTTTGTCATTGCTGTGCCCAGTGAAGCATTTCAGGTAACGACCAACCCATTTGTCTGCTTTCGTCTGTTCATCCGTGAACTTTTCTTTAGCGATATGGGCTAAATTTACTCCCAGTCCGGGGCAGGCATCATGGCAACGGTGGCAACCTTTGTCATTCTTGCATTTCGTATCATCTATCTGAGGGATGAAACGCCCATCCTTAACAATTATATTGATGGCATTGGAGGGGCAGGCGGATTGGCAGATGCCGCAGCCAAGGCAGAGGTCGTGGCGGAGAGTGTGGGTGATATTAGGTGTTACTTTTTCCATATAGTATTAACCAGTTTCCTTAACCAAGCGATTCTATAAAGTCTACTTTTTAATTTGGTTTTTGAACTCTTATTTACCCAACTACCTTCACAATAATGGATGGCAACAGAATGTTTGGTGGCATTATGAAAATCGGAGAATACTGACGTGTCATAGATGTGGATTCCTTCTTGTAACTCTTGCTCCACATTATGATATACAAAACCATATTTTTCACCTATCAAAGCCAAGGTCGTTGGAATTGTTAAGCGATTGCTTATTGCATAATCAAAATGAATAGAGTTGTAGAAAGAGAGTAAATCTGTGATAAAAGGATGATTGGGTTCTGCTCCTATAATGGCTGACAACATCCCATTGCCCGGTACTTTTAGTTTATTTCTATCTCTACGACACCAGTTTTCGTCCAGTAGTTGGCGGTATAGATCCATTTCTTTTCGTGAAGTATTGAATTCATAGGCTGTAAATACACGATGTTTCTGTCTGAATGGTTCGAGCGAATAAAGTAACTTTACATCGGTATCCATATAAATGCCACCTATGTTAGCTAAAGCATATACACGTGTGTAATCAGCAACAAATGCTAATTTGCCCGATTCGTATGCCTCTTTTGTGAATGGAACAGCATTGATGTCGATGTCTTTTTCTGTCCAACATTTAAACTCATATTCTGGCATGAAACGGTGCCAACCCTCAATGTATGCTTTTTGTTCTGTTGGCATCTGTTTTTCACCAAACCAACAATAATGAATGATTTTGGGAATCATATCTTCTAATAAAATTATGAAATAAATATTTTTGCTTACTGATTATCTTTTAAATCTAATAATCTTACGTCTTTGATACTTAATAAAATTGTGTAATAAGATTACATAGTATCTAGTTATGAGACAGAGCCCATTGCCAAAACGTTCTTTATACTTTGTCAACACAATATTGTTATTGTGTGAAGACATTTTCATTGCTACAAAAAAGTACATGCCAAGTTCCATAACGTGCCAACTTTGCTTGCGCAAACAGCGATAAATAGATTTATTCGTAAGTTGATATGTTAGCGCAAATTGTTTCAAATAATAAGCAGCATCTATATGATGACAAGCCTTCCTCACACCATCGGGACTGGCGCATGCTGAGTTATCATTAATTCGATATACATAAACAGGAGTAACACAATAAGCGATTGTTTTGCAAAACATGGATATCTGATAAATGAAAATTCTGTCCTCAGAATATGCCAAACCTTCTATAAATTTTAATCTGTTTTGACGAATAATTTGGCCATTGAACAGATAGCCCCAAAGCGCAAAATGCTTGATGGAACAAATAACATTGGATAACACTTCATTGGACAACGAAAGAATTTTGTTCAAATTACCATCCTTAAGTCGCAAGGCATTTGCTAATACCAAATCTGCACCAGTACACATTGCCCGATTATAAAGAGTTTGTAACGCATCATGCAAAAAACAATCATCTGCATCAACAAATGTTATCCATTCGCCACAAGCAACGTTCAAACCTTTGTTACGGGCTGCACTTACACCTTGATTCGGTCCACTTATTGTCTTAATTCGACTGTCTCTACGTTCATATGACTGGCATATTGATAGCGAATTATCCGTACTGCCATCGTCTATTAAAATTAACTCAAAATCATTAAAAGATTGAGATAAAATGCTATCTAAACATTCTTGAAGATATTGAGCGGCATTAAAAACAGGTACTATAATTGATATTGCAGGATTTAACATAGTTATTTTGTCTTTAAAGAAAAACAAATAACTCTTTTATTACAGCTATGAAGATACAAACTGAATAAAATCGTAAAAAGAAGGTTTTTTTGGTCATCAACTGTTCCATATGTATAAAATATTGGTCCTATAATTAATATTTTTGCCCATAGACATAGAACAATGAGTTGTGCTAAAGAAACATTACGTATGCATTTTGTCAATTTTTGAACAAGGAAAGAAAATGTCAGAATAAAAATGATGGTACCATAAACATTAAAGTCTTGAAATATACTTCCTACATAAGTATAAAAGATATTCCCAGAAATGCCTAACTTAGAAGACAAAGCCCAACTATCAGCTACACCGAAATCTTTTCCACTAATCCAAGAAAGCAATAGAGGGAAGGTTGAATATCCTTCGGTCGACCTGTCTCTGACATACCATAAACTGGAATTAAAGTTCAGACTTCCTTCGCCGGCATATAATCCAATCCATTCCCAAATGCTATTCATATTAGTAGAATCCATGTTGTTAAATCTACTTATAGTAACAGCAACAACGCCTAAAATAGCGACTGAAAAGATAAGAAATCCATATTTATTTACTTTCACTATAATATCATGGTGTAGGAATCGTTTAAATATGAAATAGACGATTACCATATATAATGCATTCTGAACCAACTTTGACCTGCCACCTAAAATCATAGCATGTAACCATATTGTGATTAGTGCAAGACATAAAAGTAAAATAATTTTTTTATTTTTGCTTGGCAACATAAGATTAATGAAAATAAAGATAGGCACCAAATTATTCAATAACCAAATAAAGTAGAAGAACTTACGACCGAAAAAAGACAAATATTCATTGCTTTCTCCTGCCAGTCTTTCTTCATAAATTCTATTTAGTTGATTGGAATTAGCTAATGCATTTGGTAATTGTATAAGGGTTTCTAAGAATGGTAATAGCGTACAGATACCAATAAAAATACTGACTACGTATATAATCTTGTTCTCATTAAACGATAAAGAAAGCGTAGGGGATGATTTGTCATAGTTATAAATGGGATATATTGTTATGAGGAAACAAAGTATTAAATAAAAATATGGTAATAATGTAATATTGGAATAGTCTCTATATATACCATTACTGGCACTGAAATATAGAATACTGAAAAAGCTAGTTAATAAAAAATAGACTAAAATTAAAGTAGTCGCATTATTCTTTTTTGAGCAGTATAGCCTATAAAAGGCAAATAGCACTAAATGCAGTAAACAATATATGATTGTACAGAAATATGCGTTCATTCTTTCTTTAAATGATTAAATTGATAATTGTTGAAAACTCTTCTCTTCTCCTTCTTAGCTTTGCATTAATTTCATGCCAATTAATGGTATCTTGTTCTTCATAGATATTATTTGTACTGACTATTCTATTATCTAAATGAAACGAAGACAATAAAGATTGGATACGAGTAATACCTCGTATCTTATTTGGAAAAACAATAAAATTTTTATTGAAAAGAATAGAGAATACACACGCATGAAAAGAGTCTGTCACCACAAACTCCGCATCGTAAAATCCTCGTAGCCACTGTTCAACAGGGGGCTGAATACGGTCTGGTAAAGGATCTGTTATATTGCTTTTTGCTTTGACATTAAAAGGCTTAAGCCCTTTTTCTTCAGCAATTTTCTTAATCCATTTTTTTTGTTCAGTCGTTTCATTTAAAATATAATATAACAATGTTCCAGAACTTTTTGGAGTCCTAGCAACTTCAAATAGCCGCATATAGTCTTCTGTTGTCAATAGCATTGTGGGATCAGGCTCAAGTTTAGCTCCCAAATCAAAATGTGTGGCGCATAAATTAATTCCTGACATTTCACGAACTGATACAAAATCAAATAATTTCAATAATTCACCGCATCGCTTTGTTTGTTTTGGAGCGTATTCCCACTCGTCTGTTCCAAATGAAGCCGCATAAGCGATACGCTTGATGTTCCAGCTTTTTGCAAAGTCAAGGAAGGCATTTTCTATTTTATCTTTGAAATATTTAGGTCGCCATACCTGATCACTACCTACTACTATAGCATCAAAATCGGTTTCCTTAATTTCTAAAAAATCATCAACCATTTTTTGCTTGATGTATTTATTTATAAACTTATCTGTATTCTGCCTTACAATAGGTGTTTCGCGGTTCATTTTCTGTTCGTAGAAGATGGGGAACGGATGGCCTGTTAAGTTTTTCAGAATTCGCTTGCCATATGATAAAGGAGCTTTCCATAAAGGTAATCTCAAGGGGGGCCGTCGTTTCTCAATCAAACAGACTTTATGCCCCATGCGCTCCAATACGGTCTGCAAGGCATAGGCTTGGAGTATTCCGCCGTAATTGGTGTGAAGTGAAAGGGTTAGAATTCCAATTTTCATCGATAATAAATGTTAGATAATTTCATTTTAGTGTCCAGCCGCCATCGACGGGTACGACCTCGCCGACGATGTTCGAGCCTAAGTCGGAGGATAGGTAAAGTATCATTCCGGCAATTTCCTCAACGAGGGTGTAGCGGGCGGTAGGATGTGCCGCTGTAAAGGCGTTGTCGTTGATGTTTAACTTTTTGCTCCAATCTGAAATATTGGTCAGGACGATTCCGGGAGCAACACCGTTGACTATTATGCCATGTTTGGCCAAATCATGTGCCAGACCTTTGGTAATGCACACAGCCCCCCACTTTGAAATTGAATAAGGGTCGCAGCCAGGTATCAAGCCTCTGGCGGAACATACATTGACGATTCGGCCTTTAATGCCGTTATTTATAAAATATTTCTTTTCAGCTTGGCACGTAAAGAACAGGCCTTTTGTATTTGTCGCCATTATTGAATCGTATGTTCGTTCATCGTATTCATCCAAATTTTCAGGAACATACACTCCCGCATTGTTTATAAATATGTCAATATTTTTGCCCGCAAGCAGGTTTGTGGCTTCCTGCAACTTTTGTGGGATTGACTTTACGTCGGAAACGTCCCATACCATCGTGTGGAGTCTGTCGGAGGAGAGCTTCTCTTTCGCTTCTTGCAGAGCGGCGTCATGCCGTCCGGTGATAATCACCTCTGCTCCTTCGGCAAGGTATTCCCTTGCAGTCTCGAAACCTATGCCGCTGCTGCCGCCGGTTACTAGCACGCATCGGCCTTCAAACCGTCTGCCGGGCGACACTTTGTCGAATTTTATCAGGACAACGCCGCCGCTCTTCATATACTTCAACAGGTTCTTTGTGTAAGTCTTAATTCTGCCTAACATATAATTGTTTGTTTTTCGGTTAATTTCCGGGCCCTTTTCAATATGCCGTACTTCGGCTAGCAAAAGGCGGTGTTTCACGCCACAATTCACAGCCTTTGGGGACGCAAAACATGCCCTTTCGAAAAGCAGTTGATTGTTGAATAAGTAAGTGTTTGATATTTAGTTAATTATATTTTCAGGCTATTGCCTCTTCAACGAACGTCTTGGTGAACTTGCGCGCCCCGGTGCAGTTCATGAAGAACGAGTTGATGTAATAATCCGTGCTTTGGAATCTTTCGTCGCGCATGTAGTCAACAAGCGGGATGTCGTTGTCGCCAATGGCTTCTTTGACATACTGCGTCATCTGCGTCCCAACATAGTCGGCCGAGAAGTAGCCGCCTAGCTGTTTTGTCAACGGCAGGTATGCGAAAACCATGTGCAGTCCATTTTGTCGGCAGAACTTTATTGCCTCTTTCAATACATTAATATTATATTCTACGGCTTTTCGGTTTGCCTCTGACAATGATGCCATGTGTTCGATGTCGATACCGAACTCCGGATTCCAGCATCCGTGTATCCACCATGAGGCGTCTTTCTCTATCTCCGCAACGTTCATGGGGTTATAGTTCAATGACAGCCTCGTATCAGGTTTCACATCTCTAATCAGGCGTTTTATCCTTCTCGGATGGAATATCAACGGGTACTTATAGTCCGTGATGTATTGCCGTCTGCTGTAATCTGGGAACTCCGCACGGCTCAACAAGCCGTAATACTTGACGAATGCCGACTTGCCTTTATACTTGTCTAAAAAAAAATTCCCGGGAGATACAGGCCAGACGACAGTGGCTCCGCGCTTCAGTTTCCCGGCGAATTTCTTCAGGATGATGAAGTCGTATTCAAATGTCTCGGGTCCTATCGCCCAGTTCGCGCAGGCGAGACCTGTCACGTCCGAGAAGTCGAACGCGAACTTGGGGGCGTTGCTGCCTAGCACTACCACGTCAAGCGAGCCGTCCTTTAGGTTTGCTGCATTGCCGAACTTACCGAGGTCTACAAACTGATTCTTGTAAGCGTTAGTCCGTTTATACAAACTATTCAAGACTAGCAGTAGGATTAAAACGACAACAATAAATATGAAAACTAAGAGATAAATCATGACTTGTTCTTTTTAATTACGTTTCTCACTTTCTTCATTACGGCTTCCCTCATGTGCTGCGTCAGTCCGAAACGGAAAATCAACAGACCGCCCCAAACGGCCGAGACCGCCATGTTCAGAACGAAGCGCAGCCATCCCTGCTCCATCCCGGAGCTGATAAAGACCAACGGCGCAACCATTATTATGCCCAATGGGACAATCACACCATAAGACCTCAAGTAAAAAATGCGGCATGATAAGCCGGTATGTTTTTTCAATATGCTCGCATCAATGAATGTCTCAACTAGCCAAGGTAACAATGTCACGGCCATGACCGTATGCAAGGAAATGCCACATTTGAACAAAACGTATGACACGGGAAGAGAAAGCAGCAATATGCTTCCGGCAAGAAGGTTGGGAATCCTCATCTTGCCTGTTGCATGATTTCCCATCACCACTGACCTCGTCATGGATGTAATCAGCGTCTGCAAGAGGATAATCCGCGTCAGGAAAACCGTCTCGTCGGGATATTTTCCCAACCATACGCCCAGCACGAACGGCAGCTCAACCATCAGAGGAATAATGATATAAAGTACCATCAGGCCTGAGAACCTCGCGTTGTTGTAAATCAGGCGGTTCATCTCGGAGGTCTCGCCGTTGGCGTAATATTTCACTATCTGCGGGTTGACGGCTGTCTGGAAGTTGTTGACGAACTGGGAGGTCACATTGTTGACTTGATTGGATATTCCACGGGCAGCATTCAGCACGGGGCCGTAGAACACATTGAGCAGCATGTTGAAGCCCTGGTTGTTGAGCATGGCCGCAAGGCATCCGAAGATGTTCCAACCCGAGAAGTTCAGGATATTTTTTGCCAAAGGCTTGTCGAAGTGCAAACGGAAGCGGCATTCCTTGTATTTCCTGATGCAATACAGCCGGTAAAACACCATGTCGCAGAGCTGCACCAGAGCCAGCAACACGGCGTAGACCTTCAAGCCATCGTAGTCCGTGACGACCAGAGCGTAGGCCACGCCGAGCTTCGCCACGGCGTCGAAAATGCTCATGTAGGCGTAAACGCCCATGTCCTCGTGGGCGATGATCGATGCCATATAGGGCACCTGCGTTATGTTCAGCACAACGGTTATCACGGAGCAATAGAACACCCAATAGGCGGCATCCATCCTTTCAGATGGGATTACCAACCTGCCGTCAAGAAAATACAGGCCGCCGATGAGAATGGTAAGTCCGATAATGACAGAAAGGACTAAGTGGATAATCAGCGTGGTGGAGAACGTCACGCCAAGTTTCCCCGTGTCACCCTCGCCAAGCGCAAACGTAATGAACCGCTGCGTGCCTGAGGCTAGCGTGCCGTTGAGGAAAGTGAACATCGACACCATACCGGCCACGACGTTGTTTATTCCGAAGTCAACAACGCCGAGCTTTTCCAGGACAATCCTCGAAGTGTAGAGGGTCACGGCAAGCGTGATGAACATCCTGACGTACAGGAGTGCCGTGTTCCTAGCGATGCACCTGTTGTTTTGAGCTACGTCCGCCATTTACTTCCAATAGATTTCCTGACTGATGACCTTTGCCGGAACTCCTCCGACTGCGGTATGCGGCGCAACATCCTTTGTCACGACCGCTCCTGCAGCTATAATTGCTCCATCTCCGATGGTCACGCCTTTAAGTATTTGCACTCCCTGACCAATCCAGACGTGGTTGCCAATCTTTATCGGCTCGGAAATATTATAGCCGTCCTTTATTATTGTATGCCCGTCGTATGAGCGTATCACAACGTTACGTCCTATGGCACAGTCTTTGCCTATTTCTATTGTCGCACCGCAGGTTATCTGTACGTTCTCGTTGATGAAGCCTCCATGAAGGATTAAATGCCCGCCTTTTATCACACGGATATACGAACCTGCAAACATCCTAAACGTATCGTTGATGACCATCTTTGCGCCTTTCTCAAGCAAAAGCCTTGTCTCCTTGCGTGAACCTTTGACTTGTGTTGTGCCCATAACAAGCTTGCCTTGAAGCGAAAGTCTGGAATTGTCGTCAAGTTCTATCACCACATGCTTTGTCAATGATAGCGGAAGTTTTCTAAATCGTTCTACTTTACTACATAAGAAATTATAATATAAAGTATTCTTCCATACTTTAAATGACAGGCCAAGACTCACCACCAACTTGCAGGCTTTCTTTATTCCACGTAATACCCGCCGGACTTTATTCTTTATCTTATTTTGAAATGTAGGGAGCGGAAAGAACTTCGCGGCAACCTTGTCGAAAGACATTTCGTCCAAAGCCTTGAAAAATGCATCCCTGTTCTTTGCCGCAGGTTTTAGTGAAGAGTCCATAGCCGGATTGCCTTTCCTTGCGTCCCCCATGGTAAACTCTTTCCATGCGAGCTGCTCTTTTGCCGCATTGAACAGCTCCATGCCTTTGTCGGAGTTCACCATCACCAACGACGTGCCTTTGTCCTTGTCCATTGATGGGTCAATCTTCTCTATGCCCCAGAAATCGGCGAGCGTAATGTCTGATTTCTGCGGGAAGCCCTTGAACTGGCACTCGTAGCAGGAGGGACGGGAGAAGTTGCCGCATTGCAGGTAACCGATGAAGAAAAGGTCATGCCAACGATCCTCACAATATTGTTTGCCATTCGCGAAGTCAACACGCATCGAGAAGTTGTGCCAGCCCCATTTCTTGTTTTTGAACTTTATTCGCGTCGCCTTCGAGCCAAAACGTTTCTCAAGCATGTCCATGTATTTCAGGAACACTTTGGGCGAATTGACACTGCGGCAGATGAAGTCGCAGGTGGTTAGTCCGTGATAATCCTTGCCGAGGAAGTTGTACAAGGCATGCACCTGGCACGGCGTACCGCAATAGAAAACCTTTTCGCCTTTTCTTAACAATGTCTTGATTTCCCTGTATTGCCCGAGCATGGAGCTTTGCAAATACTTGGAACTCCGTATCGCCGGCAACAGTTCCTTATCGGGTGAAACTATATGTGAAACGGTGTGGTCGTCATTGTAAACCGCACCTCCGACGTAAACGCCTTCACCATACATGACATTTGCCAGTGCCGAGTGCAGGCCGCCTGAAGTGCTGTCAATCCTTACAGCTTCGTCTTTATTGTAGGCGGCGAACACTCTCGGCGTATGATATCTTTCCGGCCTTGCCTTGTTGATTATCGGACATACTTTCTCGCACAGTCCGCAGTCAACGCATTTCTCCTTGTCAACGACCGGATACCAGAAACCTTCCCCATCCGTTTTAAAGGTTATGGCATCATGGGCACATACGTCGCCACAGGCATTACATCCGCAACACTTAGTTTTATCAATAATTTGTATCATAAAAAGTATTATATTAGTCTCTGCCGCCAGTCAACAGATTTAAGAAACGTGGCATAATAGTTTTTAGAACGGCAAATACAATCAGACAAAGCAACGCACCCAATAAAGGGGATAGCAAATAGGAAAGGATGTAACCAGCATCGTAATGAGATGCAAAAAACATTCTTTCGGTTAACGCTATAGCCAATTCTAAGCATGAAACCTTCAATATTACCATTGGATGTAAAGCATAAACAAAAAAACTCGTTTGAGACAGTTTGGGGCGGACTGTCAATACTCCTTTATTTAAGAGCATGCCTGTTATATGAATCAAACTTGCTACCGTTGCAATACAATAAACTTGTTGAGTTACTGAAGCTATTTTAGTTGAATCGAAAACAACACAACTGAACAAACTAAATATAGTGATCACAAGGTAGGTGTTTTTCTTTTTCAGAAATGCTGTTACCATATTCTTCTGACTAATGCTTAAATAAGCACCCCATGAGAAGAAGAATATTCCTGTAATGTTTATACCAGGCAAGGTGCATATATTCAATAAATATGCGATACCTAACAGCACTACCCAGTAGACTCTTAAGTATTTTATTCCATTATAAATAATAGGGGTCAATACAAATGAAATAACAATTAAGTCACGTAAGAACCAAAGTGGTAATAGAAAAGGACCATACATTTGAGTAGATAAGCCTAACAGGTTAACGGTGTTTTCATTCCAAGTTGAAAAGTCCCAAAGTACCCCCCGGTTTAATATTTGTTAAATAATCTACAAAGCCATCCTCTGGTTTATGTAAAAGCCATATACCCATGCATTTATTGGAAATTATTAAGCATAGAGCAAGAAGATTCCATAGTAGATAAGGAACCAAAAGGGTCTTCAAACGCTTTTTTATCTTTATTTTATAGCACTGCTTATTCCATTCTCTTACTTTGTAGAAAAAGAAATAACCGGAAGTGAAGAAGAAAAACGGTACAGTTACTTGTGAAAAATAAAATCCCAAACGTACTATGATGCTATAGATATTCGCTATTGTTAAATGTGAAACATCTATCGTTGGGATAGGGGTAAATATTTCCTTGTTTTGAGGATTCACATGAATCAATAGGACTAACAGTACCAAAGGAAAGCGCAGCCACATTATGGTTTGCGACTGCAACTCTGCTGCAGATTGCGGAGCGGATGATTTTTCAATAAAAAGAGAAAGAAAATTCCCTTTCAGTTGTTTATTATAAAATATCATAGATTACATATAAAAATATGACTCTTTTAGTCTCTCCTGAAGATATCCCTCGTATACACTTTCTCTTTCACATCATCTAAGCAGGCGTCATACCGGTTGGCAATAATGGCATGGCTCTGTACCTTGAAAGCATCTAGGTCATTCACCACCTTGCTGCCGAAGAACGTGCTGCTGTCTTCCAACGTGGGTTCGTAGATGATGACCTCCGCACCTTTGGCCTTGATGCGCTTCATCACGCCCTGGATGCTCGACTGGCGGAAGTTGTCCGAGTTCGACTTCATCGTCAGGCGGTACACGCCGATGACACACTTCCGCTCTTCGGACGGGTTGAAGTCCCCACGGTTGTAGTAGTCGTAGTAACCGGCCGTGTGCAGTACGCGGTCGGCAATGAAATCCTTACGGGTTTTATTGCTTTCCACGATGGCTTGGATGAGGTTTTCCGGAACATCCTGATAATTGGCCAACAGTTGCTTGGTGTCCTTGGGCAGGCAGTAGCCGCCGTAACCGAACGAAGGGTTGTTGTAATGGCTTCCGATGCGTGGGTCAAGGCTTACGCCGTTGATGATGGCTTTCGTGTCCAGACCCTTCATCTCGGCATACGTGTCCAGTTCGTTGAAGTAGGAGACCCTCAAGGCCAGGTAGGTGTTGGCAAAGAGTTTCACGGCCTCGGCTTCGGTCAGGCCCATGAACAGCGTGTCGATGTTTTCTTTGATGGCTCCTTCTTGCAGGAGGACTGCAAAATCATGTGCGGCCTCGTTCAACCGGGCATCCCCTTCGGGACGGCCCACGATGATGCGGCTAGGGTAGAGGTTGTCATACAGGGCTTTGCTCTCGCGCAGGAATTCGGGCGAGAAGATGACGTTTTTCGTACCCAACTTCTTGCGCACGCTTTCCGTATACCCCACGGGAATGGTACTTTTAATGACCATTATTGCATGGGGATTGACTTCCTTCACTATCTCTATTACTTCTTCCACATGGCTGGTATCGAAGTAGTTCTTCACCGGGTCGTAGTTGGTCGGTGCGGCGATGACCACGAAGTCCGCACCGGCGTAGGCTTTGGCTCCGTCGAGCGTGGCTGTCAGGTTCAGTTCCTTTTCGGCCAGATACTTCTCGATGTATTCGTCCTGAATGGGTGACTTACGTCGGTTGATCAGGTCCACCTTTTCGGGGATGACATCCACGGCCGTTACTTGATGGTGTTGGCTTAGGAGTGTGGCGATACTAAGCCCTACGTAACCGGTTCCGGCTACGGCTATTTTCATATCCTTTTTCATTTGATGAGTATAGATTTATTACCTTACTTTGCGAACGAGCAAAGTAAGGCTACAATGTTTCACTTATTCTTTGGATTCCGGACAAACATGCCTCTTTCTTCCTCTACAAGGAGTTTTGTCGGGAAAAGGGTTCGCATCCTTCATACTTTTTGTATATCAGCATATTAAGGTGAATCCTGTCATAAAAAAGCCTTCACAAGCCTTTCACTTTTGAAGCTTACGAAAATGTTACTATGATCTATCATTCAATAGGTTAAGGTGAAATCTTTTGCTCCCCATTCGGAAAGCACGTGTCATCGGCGGTTTATCCGATCACCCAATCTTTCAGCGTATGCCGTTCCATGTCAAAGTTGATTCCGATTTTCACCACGGGCAGGCCGCACAAGGCGAAACGTTCGGATGTGCAATAGCAAAGGTACAAAAATGAAGTGTGGCGTAAAAACTTTATTGCGGAAATCTTCGCTTACAGAAGCTGTATGAATTCCGGTTCTACCTCCACGGCGGCTGCCAACAACATAGGCAGTTCCACTAACAGGCGTTTCACGGTAGTGCCACGTACTGTGACGAGGCTGCCTTCGTAGCCGTGGAGCGGACCGCCGATGATGCGTATTCTGCGGTTGCGCATGGCCGGGGTGATTTCTTCGGGACGGTAGTATTTGGAAGAGATGGAGGAGGACACGGCACGGATGAAACAGTCCATGTCGGCTTCGCGTACGGTCATGGGTTCCTTGAAGCCACCATGCACGTAACGGTATTGCAATCTGAGGCCGGGTGCCATGAACGGGTCGAGCACGTCGTGTGTGCTGTGGGCGAAAAGCAAGTCACGCATGTAGGGCACATCTTTCCATTCTTGTTTTCCACCCTGCGTCACAACTTTTCTGACTAACGGTGTGAAACATTTTATTCCTTTTCCCGTCAATTTATCAAAAGCCGATAGCTTGGAGTTGGGACGGCTTAGGTCGCGCAAGACATACCATTGAGGCGTTTCGTCCATCTTTCTCAAAGGGGTACTTTTATTACTCCAACTTGTCTTTGCATTTTCTTGTTAGACAAGTTGTTATGTGGATGTTTCCAAAATATATGGGATTTTGAATCGCAATCCATTACGTTTTTCAACCGTATGTTTGTCATTCCGTTTTCCCTCGGCACTTGCATGCTGTTCATGTGGTCTATCTCTTCACAAGAGATGAACTAATTAGAGCTTTTGATGCGTAAGATGCTGTATTCCATTTGATTAGTGGTTTATCAGAATCAGCCTTTATTTGTTTTTCGTTGAGCAAACACGATTTTGCAAAACAATGAACGGAAAACAAATGCAATTTTTTTCGTTGTTACTTAGCACTTTATTGACTTTTTTTGTATATCTTTGCGACGTGGTTCATCTCTTGTGAAGAGATAGGTCCATTCCCCCAATCTTTTTTTCATCCCCTTACACAGGGAGTTTCCAAAAACATGTTTCATCTTTCAGGATTCACCGTAACTATTTGGTATAAAGTGTGTTGGCGGGCTGAACGATAAAAAGGCCATCTTTCAGCCTCTTGTCATGTAGAAGAACGGAAATCAATCTGCGCCAAACGAAAAATCATTCGGCTGAGAATGATTTTTCGTTTGGCGCAGAAAAAAAGTGTGTCATGACGAGATCGGTTTCCACCTCTCTGCAAGGCACGGCTGAAATATGGGCTGAAAGATAGCCGGATGAAAGTTCAGCTTATAAGTGATTTGTTATAAGTGTGTTATAATGTAACCTGAAAGATGAAACATGTTTTTGGAAATTCTCTCTGTAGAGGCTTTTACGGAAAAATATCTTTATCTTGAAGGATTGTCCGATGTGGCGTATAAGCCTATGCAGGCACCGATAAAACCGCCGGAACGGTTCGTACTCAGGTTGACGGCATCTACGCCTCGGGCCATCAGCATCCAATGGCTGCCGGTGGAGTAGTAGAAATCATAATAACGGCCTTTGCCACAGATTTTCAGTTTGACGGGAGCGGCGGTTTCTTTTTCGTCCAAGAACACTGTGCTTATGCGTACCGTTTCCTTTTCCGACCGGGTCAGCGTGAGGGCAGGCTTGCCGCCTACCAACGTCTTTCCGAACACGAAATTGTATTCCTCGTTTTGCAACAGGGTGAAACCGGCCAATTCCTTGGCAGAACGGGGTGTGAATGTCACCTCCGTTTCGGCAGTGAACGTGTGGTGCTGCTGCCGTGCGAATAGGGCTGAGGGGGATTCCTTTTGCGAGATATTCACTGGTTTGGCATGGAGGGCCAATCCCTTTCCGTCGAGGGTGTAAAAGTCCGACGGGTTGCGCAAGAACATCCAACGGATGTCCAACGTGTCCGAGGCGAAGCGGTCGCAATATCCGAAGTTTCCCGTCAGGTGGTTTTCCTTGGGTTGCAACCCTTCCTTTTCGTTGACCGTGGGGATGGCCTTGTCCTTTTCCAAGATGGTCGGCCATCCGTTCTCCCAACTTACCGGCAAGAGGTAAGTGTCCCGCCCCGTATTGTAGAAGTCTTCCTCATACGGGCGGCAAGCCAGGAACACGGCATACCAGTCACCGTCCGGCGTGGACACGAGGTCGGCGTGTCCGGCACTGGTCACGATGTCCGGCCGCTGTGGGTCCAATCCCGTGCGTTGTGTCAGGATGGGGTTGCCATCGGTGAACTCTTCCCAAGGGCCTTCCGGTTTCTTCGAACGGAAGATGACTTCGGAGTGCCATGCGCCCGTACCTCCTTCGGCGCACATCAGGTAATAATATTTGCCGATGCGGTACAAGTGTGGGCCCTCTATCCAGATAGGGTTCTCCTGCACATGGCTGCCCGAACGTACGATTTCGATTGGGTCGCCCACCACGCTGTCGCCTTCCACGTCGAAATAGTGGAGCATGATGCTGCGTTCGCCTTCGTATACATGTCCGCCTACCGGTTCGTCGTTATTTACGATATATCCGCGTCCGTCCTTGTCGAAAAAGAAAGAGGGGTCGATGCCTCCCACTTTGGGCAGGTAAATGGGTTCGCTCCACCCTTTGGCCGGGTCTTTCGTCTTTACGAAGAAATTCCCGGCTCCCACGTTGGTCGTAATCATGTAGAAGGTCTTGTTCTTTTCGTTGTAAGTGATGGCCGGCGCGAAGATGCCTCCCGACACGTTTTGGCGGTCAAGCGGGAGCTGCGACTTGCGGTCGAGCACATGTCCCAGTTGTGTCCAGTTCACGAGGTCCTTGCTCGTGAAGATGGGCACGCCGGGGAAAAACGAGAAAGAAGAGTTGACCAAATAATAGGTGTCCCCCTTGCGGCAGATGGAAGGGTCGGGATAGAACCCGGCCAGAATCGGATTGAAGTACTGGTTGTGCGGATTGATTTCCTTGTTGAAACGGCTGTCATCCCCATTGTATGAGAAATAGTTGAAATGTGCCGTTTGTGCTGTGCCAACCATATTGGCCATCATCAGGATAGAGAGAGATAATACATGTTTCATTGTTTATACTATATACTTTTTTATTTGTTGACTTCAAGTGTTTGCGTTTTTCCCCTCTTCAATACCTATGTGGGGTAATTTCGGCAAATGCTGCAAATATAGGAAAGACATCGTTTCGTGTTTTTATTTGATGTCGCAGATGTTTTATGTCATGTATCAATGCGGTGTGCTTTCGTTTTTTTACCGGTGTGCTTCCTTTATTTTAAATGGTTGGAAGTATCCGTTTGTGGTAGGATTGGACATGGAGCAAATCTTCTGTTACATAGAAAGAAAAGCGTTGCCGGAATAATGATTAAGTTTGCCATCGTTCATTTATATGTTTAAAAACCAAAGAGAATGAAAAAGAATCTTTTTGCATGGGCTGTCGCCTGCATGTTGGCTGCCGGAGAGGCCGGGGCGCAGAATCCTATCATACAGACACGTTACACGGCCGACCCGGCAGCCTGCGTTTATGGGGATACCCTCTATCTTTATACCAGTGTGGACAACGAGGAGGGGGAAGGCTACCAGAAAACCATTTGGCAACTGTACACAACCACGGACATGGTGAATTGGACCGACTGCGGCACGGTGGCGTCGTTGGCTGATTTCAGTTGGGCCGGCGACAACGGGGCGTGGGCGCCCCATGTGGTTCCGCGTGACGGGAAATGGTACATGTATGCCCCGATCCACATGCGGGGTATCGGTGTGTTGGTGGGGCAGTCTCCTTGCGGGCCTTGGCGGGATCCGTTGCAACGCGCCCTTATCAACCATGACATACGCGACATCGACCCGACCGTTTTTATTGATGACGACGGGCAGGCTTACTTGTATTGGGGAAATAACGGGCTGTGGTATGTGAAGCTGACCCGGAGCATGGTAGACTACAATGGCGAAATCATGGAAATTCCTTTGACGGAAGAGACGGTGGGCGGATATGAAGAGAAATACAAGGACGAGAACGGTGAGGAACAAACCCGTCTGGTGGGCGTTGACAAGTATGAGGAAGGGCCTTGGGCGTATAAACGTGGAGAAAAATACTATCTGGTTTATGCCGCAGGCGGGATTCCCGAACATTTGTCTTATTCAATGAGCGATTCGCCTACTGGCCCATGGAAATATCAAGGACGCATCATGGACTCTCCCGACGGGAGTTTTACGACCCACCCATCCGTGGTGGATTTCAAGGGACGTAGCTACATTTTCTATCATAATGGCAAACTTAAGGGAGGAAGCGGTTTCCGGCGTTCGGTCTGCGTGGAGCAATTCGAGTATAATGCGGATGGTACGATTCCCCATATCCCGATGACCAAGAAAGGGGTATCTGAGCCGGTGGCCCATGTGTCGCCCTACGCCCGGCAGGAGGCCGAGATGATAGCTTTGTCGGTAGGGGTACGTACGGCACAGGATGAAAGCCGGGGTGTCTATTTGGATTCGCTCGACATGGGGGATTATGTGAAGGTGAAAGCCGTGGATTTCGGCGAGGAAGGGGCGCGGAGCGTACGGCTGTGCGTACGGCAGCGGGAGAATGACGGGTTCATACAGGTGTGTATCGATAGCCAGTCGAATGTGGTGGCCACGGTAGACGTGTCCGGTGTGCAGGATTGGGTGGAACTGGCCGCCGACCTGAACGAGGTGGTCACCGGGGTGCACGACATATATTTCCGTTTCCGTGCCACGGATACTGGGAAGCGGAATGAACTCATGCAATTCGACTATTGGTACTTTTTGCCACAGACGGTGTCGGGTGTGGAATCCCGTGAAGCCGTAACCGGTAGCCGGGACGGGGTGTCCGGACCGTACGACTTGTCCGGGCGGCGTATTGCGCAGCCGGGAAGAGGCATATATATAAAAGGTGGAAAAAAATACGTGGGACAGCCTTTTTGATTCATGCCGCAAACAACGTGCGACATAAAATAAAGTGCTAATGGCTATTTCAGCCTACCTTTACGCTTGGAAATAGAATTTAACCAATAAAAACAAAAATGAAAAATAGTCTTTGTCATCGATTTAAAGTAAAGACCTTTGCGGCGGCTGCCTTGTTGGCGGCGTTTGGAATGCAATCGTGTCAGGACGAAAACCTGGTCGGGCAACCCACGTGGCTGAATAATTCCATTTATGGCTGGTTGCAGGAACAAGGTAATTATGAATACACGCTTCGTCTCATCAACGATTTGAACATGGCAAGCGTTTTGAACCAAACAGGAAGCAAGACCTTGTTTGCTGCTGACGATGCGGCTTTTGAAGCTTTTTTCAAAGAGAACGGTTGGAACGTGAAGAACTATGGGCAGTTGTCCGTGGCCCAGAAAAAGATGTTGCTCAACAGTTCCATGGTGAACAATGCTTACCTGATAGAGCTGCTGTCGAACGTCCCGGGCAATCCTCCGCAAGAGGGGATGTGCATGCGCCGCGAGGTGGCGTTGAGCGTCTACGATTCCGTGGCACGGATCATGCCGGAGGACATGCCCCAAACCAAATATTGGAATAAGGTGCGCGGACGTAAAGACGGGGTTCTCCTGATGCGGGACAACAGCAGTGCGCCCATGATACACTTGTTGCCAAGGTTCATGAAGACCAACAACATCACGGATGGCGACTTGGCCAAGTTGACGAATGGCAAATCCTTGTCTGCGGCAGAGTCGTGGGTGAACGGCATAAAGGTGTTGGCTCCCACGGACATCACGTGCAAGAACGGCTACGTGCAAAAGGTGGAGGAAGTAATCACGCCGGCAGACAACATGGCGGAAATCATCCATAAGCATCCCGTCATGAGCGAGTGGGCCAAACTGTTGGATTTGTACAGTGCCCCTATTTATGACGCTGCTGCCACACGGGAATACAACCGGCTGTATAATACGTCGGATTCTGTCTATGTGTTGCGTTATTTCGCGAAGCAAGCCAATGGCGGGTCGAATTTGCAGGATCCCGATAACATACAGAACCAAGTGCCCGGTTATTTGGAATTCGACCCGGAGTGGAACCAGTATATGTACACTAACACCTATAACAAGACGCTGAACTATGATTGCGGTGCCATGTTGGTGCCGACCAATGCGGCTTTGGAAAAGTGGTGGGACGGAGAAGGCAAGGCGCTCCAGGATGTGTATGACTCTTTGGTCAACGTGGACATCAATGTGTTGAACAAATTAATCAATGTCAACATGATTACTTCATTCGTCGACCATGTGCCGTCCAAGTTCGAGAGTATCACCAACGATGCCAAAGTGAGCATGGGAGTAAAGGAAGAGGATGTGGACAGTTGTTTTATGGGGTGTAACGGGGTGGTTTACCTGACGAATAAGGTCTTTGCCCCGGCAGCCTATCGTTCCGTTTCTTTTCCGGCCTTGGTGCGTCGCAACACCACCATGGGCGTGGTGTACTGGGCCATCGAGCAATTAGGGTTGGATGCCTACCTGAATTCAATGGATACGCGTTACAGCCTGATACTTCCCACGAATGAAGCTTTTTTGAAGTATGTGGATCCCTGCACCTATGGCAAAGGGACATCTACGCTTTATGAGTTCTTTTGGGATACTGACAGGCAGAACGTGGGAGCTTACAAATACCAGTATGATATGGCCACGGGGACGATTTTGGATCCCGATAATAAAGAAACCGTTTATGCCAACAGTTCTTCCGGCAAGGACAATGACGCGGTCATGAACCGCCTGAGCGACATCATGGAAAATGTAATTGTCGTGGGTGACATTGAGGACGGGCATACTTATTACAAGACGAAAGGCGGAGGGACTATCAAGGTGGAAGGGCACGGAACTGATATCAAAATCAGCGGCGGCTTGCAGATTGAGCAAAATGCTCCTCTCAGTGTTTCTACGATTTATGACCAGACGGAAAACGGTAACGGAAAAGCCTACGTGATTGATGATGAGATCTTGATGACAAGCCGTAAGTCTGTTTACCAGACATTGACAGAACATGAGGAGTATTCCCGCTTCCTGGAACTGTTGAGCGGCGGCGACCCGGATTCGACGGATTATAACTTGCTGACATCCCAAATAGATGACAAGTATTCCTGTGTAGACCAGAACATACGCCTGTTCGAGACATACAATTACACGGTCTATGTGCCGACCAACAAGGCCATAGAGGAATTGCACGAGAAAGGTGTCCTTCCGTATTGGGAAGACTTTGATAATGCGACCGACCCCGATGCCCGTTACAGGATTAAAAACAGGATTGTGAATTTCTTGCGTTACCATATACAGGATAATTCCGTGTACATTGGTGACGGGAGCGAAAGCGGGGTCAAATATGAAACGGCCAAGCTGAATCCGGCCAACCGGCGTTTTTACAGTGTGACAGTGGATAAGGAGGGCAATGACGGCATGACGGTGACCGACAACCTCGGACGGACACGGCGCGTGGTGACCACCGAAGGGCTTTACAACAACATGTGCCGTGAATATGCTTTCGATACGGGGAAGAACACCATATACACCTCGTCATACGCCGTGGTGCATTTGATTGACGGGGCATTGATGTATGACGAAGAGCAAATGGAGAAATATGAATAACAGGTAATGTCGAATTGATAAATGAACATTATGAATAATAGAATATTGATGACCGTCCTATGGCTCGGGCTTATGGTCGGTTCGGTTCATGCCCAGATAACGTCCGTGAGCGGTACGGTACGGGATGAGATGGAAACATTGATAGGGGCGACGGTGTGTGAGGTGGATGCCACGGGGCGTAACATCAACGCTACGATTACGGATTTCAACGGCCATTTTGCCATGAAGGTGAAGAGCACGAAGAATAAGCTGAAAGTCAGTTTTATGGGATATAAGACGCAAACGCTCCCCATAAACCGTACGGTGTACAACATTACGTTGGAATCTGCACAACGTGTAATGAAAGAGGTGTCTGTCGTATCCAAGAAACGTTTGAACAGCGGGGGGCTTGCTATTCCGGAAAGGGAAGTCAGCTTTGCTACCCAAACCATATCCACAAAAGAATTCGAGGGATTGGGCATTACGACTGTCGATGAAGCTTTGCAAGGACGTATCGCCGGGCTTGACATCATTTCCAATTCCGGTAATTTGGGAAGCGGGACCACGATGCGTTTGCGCGGAACGTCCTCCATCAGTACGCTGACCAACCAAACCCCCCTTATTGTCGTGAACGGTAACACATGGAACGTGGACATGAGCACGTTCGACATCAACAGTGCCAACGATGAAACCTTTGCCCAGTTGTTGAACGTCAATCCCGAAGACATAGAGGAAATCAGTGTGTTGAAGGATGCTGCTGCCACGGCTATTTACGGCTCGCAAGGTGCCAACGGGGTCATCGAAATCAAGACCAAACGCGGTAAAAGGGGAGCACCTGCCGTAAGTTATTCCTTGCGTCTTACGGGGACTTACCAACCGGAAGGCTATAAGATGCTGACGGGCGATGAGTACACGATGTTGCTGAAAGAAAGTTATTTCAATCCGGAGCAAAGCTCTACGGCTTCCAACATCCCGGAATTGAACTACGACCCTACCTTTTCGGAGTATGAACAGTACAATAATAATACCGATTGGCAGGATGAAGTGACCCAATGGGGATTGAGGCAGAACCATTACGTTTCTGTAACCGGAGGAGGCGAGAAGGCTACTTTCCGGATATCGGGAGGGTATGACCATGAGACTGGTTCCGTCATCCAACAGAAATTGGACCGCCTGTCCACTCGTCTGGCTTTGGACTATTACGTGAGCGACCGTATCAAGATTTCGACGAACTTTGCCATGACTTACACGGACAACCAGAAGAATTACGATGACTTGTTGGCCATTGCTTATAAAAAGATGCCCAACATGTCCGTTTACGAGCAAGATCCCCGCACGGGACTTTCCACCGGAAGATATTATGAGATGCTCCAGTCTGCCTCTTCCGTATTCAACGGGAATCAGAAAGACCTGGTAAATCCTGTGGCCAGTGCGCACTTGGCAAAGTTCGGTGACAAGACTTACGACATTACCCCGGAACTGGAAATCCAATACAACCTGTTGGGAACCACAGAAGATGAATGGCAGCTAAGATGGAACGGACGGGTGAACATGAATGTTTTCAATGAGTATATTGACAAGTTCTATCCGCAAGAACTGAAAACCATCAGTTGGAACGGGGATGTCAACATGGGATATACCGGAAGCTCGAAGAATGTGGCCATTGATACCAAACAGACGTTGACGCTCATTCCGGCTTTCAAGAATAAAGACCATTCTATGATGGCCATGGCGCGCTTCAACCTCATATCCGGCAACAACAACCAACAGTACACGGAATCTCGCGGGCTTCCTTCCGGAGGAATAGAAAGTCCTGACGCGGGCGGCATGATTAAGGGTATGTCTACCAGTTATAAACAATGGCGTTCCATTTACTACACGTTTTCCATGCACTATTCGTACAAGAGCCGTTATTCGTTGGATTTCTCCGTGCGAGCCGACGGAAGTACGAAATTCGGTCCGGATCAACGTTGGGGTGTTTTCCCTGCCGTTTCCGCACGTTGGAACATCATTGACGAATCTTGGATGGAGTGGAGCCGTAAATGGCTGTCCATGCTTTCCATACGTCCCAGTTGGGGCAGGGTGGGCAACCAACCTACGGAGGATTATCTTTATGAAAGCAAGTTCGGTACCGGTTCAGCTTATATCGACATGAATGCCATGAACCAGTCGAACATGCGTCTTACGGACCTTCGTTGGGAGACCAAATCCACGTATGATGTGGGTATGGATTTGGGATTTTTGGACGACCGTTTGAAACTGACTTTGGAATGGTATCATTCGACCACGGACGACATGTTGATGAGGGATGTCTCCATACCTTCGAGTACGGGATTCTCCAAATTGGCTTATAGGAATGTTGGTAAAATGCGGAATTTGGGTTGGGAATTCAATATAACGACGAACAGGATTATCAAGGCCGGTAAGTTTTCTGCCGATTTCAATGTGGCATTCGGAAACAACAAGAATGAGATTCTTGAAATGGACGCTACCGTGCTGAATATGTTGAACACCAAGTTTACACAAGAAAACCGTAACGTGTTGCAGCGCGTGCAATTGAACAATCCTTTCGGGGCAATTTACGGTTTCCGTTATAAAGGTGTATATCAATATCATTATGAGACTTTTGCGGACATGGGGGTGGCCGAACAAGAACAGTTCCTGGCAGACGGAAAGACGGCTCCGGTCGTTTTGAATGCCAACGGGGAAATCATCCGCGACAGCAAAGGGGAACCCAAACGGGTGAAATACTGTTTCTCGAATGCTGAAAACGAATCGAAGGATTATGATTTCAAGGGCGGTGATGCCATTTACGAAGACATCAACCATGACGGGAACATCAATGAATTGGATATCGTCTACCTCGGCTCTTCATTACCCAAGCTCACGGGAGGATTCGGCTTTACGTTGAATTACGACCGTTGGAGGCTGAATGCCCAGTTCAATTACCGTGTAGGCAATAAGATTCTGAACCTGGCCCGTTTGGATGCCGAATCCATGATTACGAACAACAATCAAAGCCAGGCCGTGAATTACCGTTGGCGCAAGGAGGGCGATGTGACTCCGATTCCGCGAGCCATGTACGGGACATTGAGCAACGGTGCCGTATCCAATTACAACACGTTGGTCAGCGACAGGTTTGTGGAAGACGGTTCGTTCCTGCGGCTCAATTATTTGCAACTGTCTTATTCGTTCAGTAGCAAGGTGGCAAGGGCGTTGCGGCTTAAAGGCTTGCGCTGTTACGTGAGCGTGAACAACCTGTTCGTATTGACGAAATACAAGGGTGTGGATCCTGAAATCAATTATGGAAGTTACGGAGTGGCACAAGACAGTGGGCAGACACCGCGTGCGAAGTCGTTTACCTTGGGCGTGACCGTCGATTTCTAAATAATAATCAAAAGCGAAGAAAAAATGAAATCATATTCAATCTTAATGTCGGCAGCGTTAGCCGCATGTTCATTTACCGGTTGTGGGGATTTTTTGGACATCAAGCCTTTGAATGATATCGTGCTAGAGAATTTCTGGGACGAGAAAAGCGATGTGGACAATATGATAAGCGGCTGTTACTCTACGATGCAAAGTGGCGACTTCGTGTACCGTCTTATGGTTTGGGGCGAAGTGCGTTCGGACAATATCGTGGCGGGCAACAACGTGAATACGAATGTCGATTTGTCCAATATCTTTGAGGAAAACTTGCGGGCGAACAATTCCTACACGAAATGGGAGAAGTTTTATAGCGTAATCAACAGTTGTAACTTGATTATAAAATATGCTCCCCAGGTGGCAGAAAAGTCCCCGGATTATACCCCGAGTGCCTTGAAGGCCACGGTAGCGGAAGCTTCGGCGTTGCGTGACTTGTGCTATTTCTACCTGATTCGTGCTTTCAGGGATGTTCCCTATACGACGGAAGCATACGTGGACGACAACCAACAGTTGGCTTTGCCGGCCAGCAAGTTCGATGATATTCTGGACGCGTTGATAAAAGACCTCGAGTCGGTTCAAAATGACGCAGTGAAGGTCTATCCGGAAACAAGTCCTTTATACCAGACAGGAAGAATCACGCAGGATGCCATCCACGCCATGCTTTGTGAGATGTATTTGTGGAAGCAGGATTATGAAAAGTGCATTTGGTATGCCGATACGGTCATCAATGCCAAGTTGCAAGAGTATAATGAAAAGTACCGGGAGTATGGCGGCCTTGTGACCGGTGTGGTAGACAAATTGGTGGAAGGGTATCCTTTGATTAGTGATGCGAACAGTACCAATACCATGTATGGCAGTGCTTATACCCAATTGTTTGTGGACGGCAACAGCAGTGAGAGCATTTTCGAATTGACTTACATGGATAATGACAATATGCTTTCCAACGAGGCGGTGAGTCATGGTTATGGCAATGAAGAAACCTTTCCCGGCTTTTTCCGTCCTGCCGATTTCATCGCAACGGATATTCCGGACCGTTCTTACCAGATTTATAATAACATGTATGATACACGTTATTATGAAAGCTTACAGCGTTCCACTTCTACGGATTTCAAGATTAACAAGTATGTTACAAACAGTGCCACGATTGACTTGTCTGCTTCCACGTCCGATGAATTGTCCGTGTCCTACGGTACGGCTTATAGGGCGAGTTATTGTTCGGCCAACTGGATCGTTTACCGTCTGACGGACATCATGCTGATGAAAGCCGAAGCGTTGGTACAACTTGCCGTAGACAGGGAAAACGGGAAAGACCCGAAGCTTTCCGAGGCTTTCAAGTTGGTCAATGCAGTAAACCTTCGTTCCAATTGCGACAAGAACAAGGTGGCAGTTTTGGACAGCACATTATATACGACGAAAAGTACGATGAATAACCTCGTGATGGCCGAACGCCAACGGGAACTCATGTTCGAGGGGAAAAGGTGGTTCGACTTGGTGCGTCGTGCACGTCGTGAGGGCAATACGGACTATTTGGTGGAACAGGTGAAGCGCAAGTATACGACGAACGGCTCTGCCGTGCAAAGTAAACTTTCGAGGATGGAGGCCATTTATTGGCCTTATAACGAGGACGAACTGAAAGTCAATCTATATTTAGAACAGAATCCTGCTTTTGCAAGCGGGGAAAGTAGTTCGTACGAATAAAGACAGTATAAACACAAAAAAATGATGATTATGAAAAGGTCAGTATTTAAATATTGGGGAGGCTTGGCTGCCTTGTTGGCCCTGTTCGGTTTCATAGGATGTTCCGATGAACCGGATGAGATGAATTACTATACCTTTAAAGGGCAGATGATGAGCGACTACCTGCTAAAGACCGAACAGTTCAGCGATTTTGCCACATTGGTCAACCGTGCCGGGATGATGGACATGCTTTCTTCCTACGGTTCTTATACGTGTTTCGCTCCGACCAATGCAGCCTTGCAAGATTACATCAAAGGAAAAGGGTTGAGGTCGCTCGACGATTTGACGGACGCGGATTGCGATACGATTGTCCGTACGCATTTGGTGGAAAACATGTATTCCACTTCTGAGATGAACGACGGGGTGTTGCCGACGACCAACATGAACCGCCGTTATTTAGAGATAGGGCATGGCAATGATGAAAACGGGAACGCCGTGGTTATGGTCAACAAGACTGCCCATGTCATTTTCGAACTTCAAGACGACTCGGTAGAGAACGGAATCATGCAACCCGTAACGGAAGTGTTGGAAAACTCCAACCGGATGTTGCCGAAGGTGTTGGAGCAAAACGATAAGATTACGACGTTCTATGCAGCTTTGAAGGCCACGGGATTGTTGGACTCGCTCAATATCTTTCGTGACGATTCGTGGAATCCGGATTTGTATGAACGTTATTACTACACTTCCCATATCAACCAAGAGACGGCTACCGTTCCTGATGAGAAACGTTACGGGTTTACGTTGTTCGTCGTTCCGGACTCGGTATTGTCGAGGAAATACGGGATCGTGCCCGGTGACATCAAGGGGCTTTACGATAAGGCGTGTGAGATATATGATGCGGTTTATCCGGAAGATAAAAATGCCGAATACCATAGCTTTGAGCGGTTGGAACACCGCAAAAACCCGTTGAACCGTTTTATGGCTTACCATATCCTCGACCGTGACGTGAAGGGGTGGAATTACCTGACCCCATTGAACGACATCGGCATAGAGACCACTTTGATGAATCCGGAAGACTGGTATGAGACGATGTTGCCCCGTACGATGATGAAGGTGGAGAAGCTTACGGTATGGAAATATACGAACATGTCGGGCGACCAACGCTTGGAGATTTACCTGAACCGGCGTTATGACGACAATTACAGCATCCACGGTTCCATGGTCAGCCGTACGGTAGAACCGGAATATGAGCAAGAGGGGCTGAACGGGCGGTATTTCTATGTCAACGACATCGTGGCCTTTAGCACTGACACCCGCGACATCGTGCAAAACTGCCGTATCCGGATGGATTTCTCTACGATTTTTCCAGAGTTGATGACGAATGATATCCGGCAGAACGGTGATCCGAGATACAACGATCCGCCTTTTGACGAGACAGCCAAGTACGGGCGTAATTACTATTTTCCCAACGGGTATTTGAAGAATGTGAAGAGTGCGGGGTATTTTATTTACCGCCGTCCGCATTCGAGCTTCTACTGTTATGAAGGGGACGAGATGAACCTGTTCGGTGATTATGATTTCACGTTCAAGTTACCCCCTGTCCCGTTTGAGGGTGATTGGCAGATTCGTTTAGGGTTCACTAGCGAGCCGACACGCGGTATCGGCCAAATCTATTTCGACGATGTACCGCAGGGAATACCTTTGGATATGACCAAAAGCCTTGCCGACCCGACTATTTTGGGTACAGCCTTCCGCAGTGATTACACATCTGCCATGTCTTCCTCCGAGAAACTTGAAGAACGGAAGGCTTTGAAGAACAAAGGATATTACCGTGGTGCAGCCGGAGGCTATCATTTATTGGGAGACCGGCATGACATATTTGCAAATGGTGAATCCACTTACCGTATTGTGCTTTGTACGGTGCATATCAATCCTGACAAGGATCATTTCTTGCGTATCCGCAACGTTTCGGACAACGGCAGCACGGAGTTCATGCTCGATTATCTGGAACTGGTGCCCAAGAGCGTATATGGCGTGACGGATGAAGGAGAGCAAGAGGATGATTTGTAAGATGAATAAACGACGAATTATGAAAAAGACAATTATAAAATATGCTTGGGCGGCATTGCTGCCGTTCGTGGCTTCGTGCAGTGATGAATGGGATGAACATTACGGGCAGGGTAACCCTATGGCCAGTGAAGAGTCCTTGTGGCAGGCGTTACAAAAACGCCCAGAGCTGTCCAATTTTGCACGTTTGGTGGAAAATGTGGGATATGAATATTATTTCGGCGGTGACCGGATGTTTACCCTTTTCGCTCCCACTAACGACTATCTCACGGAGGCAGCTGTGGACAGCCTGACAGAGGTTTACAATACCCAAAAGAACAACCGGATAAAGAATAACGACAACACTGTCATTAAACAATTCTTGCAAAACCACATGGCGATGTATAATTATGCTGCCATCCCGTCAGGAGATTCAGTGCAGATGATGATGTTGAACGGCAAATACAGTTATTTGGCGGATGGCACAGTGAATGGGGTGAAGTGCCTGACTTCCAACGAACTTTATCGCAATGGTGTGTTGTTTACCGTAGATGGCCGGCTCCCATATTTTGCCAACGTGTCCGAATACTTCAGTACGGATGCCGAACTGGACAGTATCGCGTCTTTCTTCAGCCGGTATAACGTGTATGAGTTCGACCCCTCCCGTAGCGTCCCGGGGGAGATTGTAGACGGGAAGACGGTCTATCTGGATTCCGTGATGAACCTGAAGAACGTCATGTTCGACGAATTGGGATACATCAACCGTGAAGACAGTGCCTATTGGATGGTAGTGCCTACGGACCGGCAATGGAAGAGCCTTTATGAGGAATACAAGGCTTATTTCAACTACGACAATACTACCGCAAAGCGTGACTCCATGGAAAACTTGATGACGCACAAGGCTATCATACAAGGTACGATATTCAATATGAACATCCAACCTTCGCTGAACGATTCTGTCGTATCGACCAACTGGAATGAGGCCAATTACAGATACTATAAATGCTTGCGTCCTTTCGACCAAGGCGGGGTCTTCGCTGAGGCCCGTGATGTCACGTGCAGCAACGGGAAGGTATTCATAGCGGACAATTGGGCGATAGACAAACGTACGACATTTTTTCAGGAAATAAAGATTGAAGCGGAGAATGCTTATTACCGGGACAGTGTGGCCAAATGTAAGGAACCGGTCACTACTTGTGCAGTTCCGGCAGGAAATCCGTTGTACGGACAAGTGTCAGGCAATGCTTTTGTGCAGGTGGAACCGCGCAATACCGCTGTGACGCCGTTGATACGATATACGATACCCAATGTGCTGTCTAACATCGGTTATGACATTTATGCCGTTTTTGCCCCCGCGATAGCTGCCGACACGTTGGCTACGGACACGCTGCCGCTGAAAGTCAAGTTTTCGTTGAAATACAACGACCAGGATGGCAGGCAAGTGAACGATATCAAAATGAAAAATCCGATTAGCGGTACCTATTCGTATGAGACGGTTCCCAATGTCGTGGATACCGTCCTGGTTGCCAGCGATTACAAAATTCCTACATGCAGTTACGGGCTGAGCGAACCTCAAGTCCGCTTCACAGTGGAAAGTGACCGTTCGACTTCCAAATACACGCGTGTCCTGCGTTTGGACTGTATCGTGTTCAAACCGCACGAAGATGAAAACAACGATTCTAATGAATAACATAAGACCATGATGGACATGAAGTATAAAGTATATTGCGTTTCGGCCATGATGTTGTGTTGCATGGCCTCGGAAGCACAGGAAAAAGACACAGTCGGGGTTGGTGACAGTGTGAAGAATGAAAGTGTCAGCCGTGTACGGAAAAAGGTAAAGACACGTACCATACGGGGAAAAGTGTTGAGCGGTACGGATAAGAAGCCCAAAGGCGGAGCCATGGTCCGCACACACGGCATGGACGGCTACAGTACGTTGACGGAAGAAGACGGGACTTTTAAGCTCGAACTCCCCGTTTTTGCGGCCTCCATTGATGTCTCTTCTCCGGACGACCATTTGGTGGAAGTGGGACTGCGTTCCACGGAAGAGCAGCCGCTCATCTTTTTGTACCCTCAGAGCGTGGCACCGTTGTACGGCAAGAAAACCGATATCCTGAACATGCGTGTGGCTGACGGGGCTAACTATTCCCCGGCCCTGTCGGTGGAAGAAGACATACAGCGTGAGTTGGGGGCGAGCGTGCGCACGGTGATGCGCAACGGCACGCCCGGTGTCGGGGGCGTGATGATGATGAGCGGCCTGAATTCCATCAATGCCAATGCACAGCCGCTTATCGTGATAGACGGAGTGCCTTTGGACCAACAATATGGTAGGGAAATGCTTCACGATGGGTTCTACAATAACATCTTGACCAACATCAATCCGGCAGACATCGACCACGTGACGGTGTTGCGTAATGGGACGGCCCTTTACGGGGCCAAAGGTGCCAACGGGGTCATCCTTATAGATACCCGGCGGAGTAAAAGCATGGCTACCCGTATTACCGCCACATTGTCGGTTGGTGTCACTTTGGAACCCCGTTATTATGACATGATGAATGCGTCCCAATACCGGACGTATGCTAGCGAGCTGCTCAAGACCACCAACACGGCCATTCGCGATTTTAATTTTTTGGATGATTCCCCGAACAATTATTATGCGGAGAAATATAACAAGAACACCGATTGGAAAGACAAGGTCTACCGCACGGCTTTCTTGCAGAATTACGGCATCAATGTGGAAGGCGGAGATGAAGTGGCACAATACAACCTGTCATTGGGGTATACGGGAGCACAATCCACATTGGAACAGAATGACATGGACCGGCTGAACATCCGGTTCAATTCCGATATTGCGTTAGGTAATAAGCTAGACGTACGCTTCGATGCGGCATTTACCAACATCACCCGTGATTTGCGTGACGATGCCGCGCCCTCGAGTTATGAGGAAGGGACGCCCACGTCGCCGTCTTTCCTGGCGTATGCCAAGGCTCCGATGTTGAGCCCTTATACGTTTTCCAGAGGGGAAATCTATGAGAACCATTTGGACGTGACGGATGAAACTTATTTGGACGAGGCGTTGGCCGGATATAGCAATTATAACTGGAAGTTAGGTAACCCGTTGGCTATCCTTGAGTATGGCGAGGCGCAGAACAAAAACCATTTCGAGAACTCCATGCTGAGCCTTTCCATCAAGCCTAAGTTCAAGTTTAACGACCATCTTTCGCTCAGCGAGCATTTCAGCTATGTGCTGACGAACACGAACGAGAAGTATTATATCCCCTTGAACGGTGTACCCGACTACTATGTGTCGAGTCTCGGGGCTTTCAGGCAGAACGAGGCACGTTCGTTGTTCTCCAAGCAGAATGCCATCATGAGCGACACCCGTCTGGAGTGGAACCAACGGTATGCCGCGCATGCCATTGCCTTGCGCGGAGGCTTCCGCATGCAATGGGACAGCTACCAGTTGAATACCCAAGTGGGTTACAATACGGGAAACGACAAGACTCCGTTCATCTCTTCTTCTTTGCAGGATGCTGCAACCGGGGGGGCGAAGGACCAATGGAACTCTTTGGCCTACTATGCCCAGGCCGATTATGACTTTAAGGGCCGTTATTACTTGCAGGCCACGGTGACAGCCGAAAGTTCTTCCCGTTTCGGACGCGACACGGACCAGGGAGTGAAGATGTGCGGGGTGAAGTGGGGAATCTTCCCGGGTTTCCAAGCTTCTTGGGTTGTCACCAACGAGCCTTGGATGGCCGGATCAGGTTTCCTCAACTACCTTCGCCTATCGGCCGGAGTGGACGTGAGCGGCAATGACGATTTGCCTTACTACGCCACACGTTCGTATTTTGCCAGTTCGGACTATATGGGACAGGCTTCCGGGTTGGCGATTGCCGGTATCGGCAACGAGAAGATCCAGTGGGAGCGGACTCGCCGGGTCAATGTCGGTGTGGATGCCAACCTGTTGGATAATAGGTTGGGCGTGCGTTTCAATTATTTCCGCAGTGCCACCGACCATTTGCTGATGTGGCAGGAGATGTCCTTCCTGAGCGGTCTGGATAAGACCTGGGGCAACGGTGGCAAGTTGGAGAACCGTGGTTTCGACGTGGAAGCCACGGGAGTGGTATGGGCTTCACCGTCATGGCAATGGCAGGTCGGTGCCAGTGTGGGGCATTACAAGAACGAGGTCACCGCTTTGCCAGACGGCCAACAGTATATGGATACGGAAATACTCGGGGCTACGGTACGTACGGAGATAGGCCGCCCGGCCAATCTGTTCTATGGCTATAAGACAAAGGGTGTGTTTGCCACGAGCGCGGAAGCCCAGGCCGCAGGCTTGTACGTCCGTGATGCCAACGGGGTGGACCGGACGGCTTTCGAGGCAGGTGACGTGTACTTTGTGGACCTGGACGGTGACCATTTCGTCACGGAGGCCGATCGCACGGTGATAGGCGACCCCAATCCGGACATTTACGGTAACATCTTCACTACCGTGCAATACCGGCGTTTTCGTTTGGACGTGCGTTTCAACTATTCTCTAGGGAACGACATCTATAACTATATGCGCCAACAGCTCGAGTCTGGAAGCCGTTTCATGAACCAGACCACGGCGTTGGCACGGCGTTGGCAGGTGGAGGGGCAGCAGACAGACATACCCCGGCTCTCTTTCCAGGATCCGATGGGCAATAGCCGTTTCAGCGACCGTTGGATTGAAGACGGGAGTTATTTGCGGCTGAAGACCGTGACGTTGAGTTATGACTTGCCTATCTCTTCCACGTTCTTGCAGGGATTGCAGTTCTGGGTGCAGGCCAACAACGTGTTTACCTTGAGCCGTTATTTGGGGGCCGACCCCGAGGGTGCGGCTTTGTCTGCCGTCCTGGGGCAGGGCATAGATGCCGGAAGCGTGCCTCAGAGCCACAATTTCATGGTGGGTATCAAAATCAGTCTCTAATCTTAAAAGTATCATGACGATGAAAACAAATATATACAGGTTAATGGGTTGCGGCGTGATGGCCGCAGCCGTATCGTCCGTTTCCCTTACGGGATGCCAGGACTTCTTTGAGCAGGATTCAGACCACATTATCTTTGCCGACGGCGGCCACCTGAACAACCCGACGGATACGGTGTATTCCATGGTGGGAATCTTGCAGAAGATGCAGGCCCTTGCCGACCGTTCGGTCTTGTTGGGCGAGGTGCGTGGCGACTTGGTGGATGTCAACGAATACACTTCGGCGGACCTTCGCGATATCGCCTTGTTCGAGTTGGACGACAGTGCCAACGTGTACAACCAACCCCGCGACTATTATGCGGTCATCAATAACTGCAACTATTACATCGCACGTGCCGACACGGCCTTGAAAGACAACCGGAACGAAAAAGTCTTCATGCGTGAATACGCCGCAGCCAAGACCTTCCGTGCATGGACTTATTTGCAGTTGGTGTTGGCTTACGGCAAAGTGCCTTTCGTTACCGAACCCATCTTGCTGTCGGGCGATTTGGAGCGCGACTATCCGAAATTGGAAGTGAAGGACATCTGCGAATGGCTGATTTCCGACCTTGTCCCGGTGGCCGACGAGGACATCCCTTTGTTCAACGGGTTGAGCGTGGACAGCCGTTTGGCATACGTCCCGACCAAAATCATGTTGGGCGATTTGTGTTTGTGGGTGGGACGTTACCGTGAAGCCGCACAATGGTATTACCGTTATATCTCGATGCGCAACGGTGAGCAGTCTGCATACGCTTTGGGCACGAATGGTTCGTCTTGGAACCGGGATGAAAAGGATTATAAAAGTTGGAGCGACAGCTATAGTGGCATGCTTACGTCTGAAGGGTATGCCGCAGATGCGGAACTCATTTCGCTGATTGCTTGTCCAACGGGTATGGCGGAATTGAACTATAGCCAGTTGAGGAATATCTTCAATTCCACGAATGAGAATGCCTATCGGCCTGAGCTGTCGCCCTCTGTGGCTTTGACCGATTTGTCGGAGTCGCAGGTTTATTGCAACTACTCCACGGCCAACGAGGTGACCTATGCTCCGGAGGAACTTCCGGACGGTCGTGGCGACCTGCGGTTGCCAAGCATCGTGCAGGAAGGTTCGGTAAACTATGACAATGCTTGGCGGCCCTCACAGACCGTTTTAAAATATTCATCGGCCAACGTGCGCATTTATCGCCGTGCCATGGTATACCTGAGGATGGCCGAAGCCTTGAACCGTGCCGGTTATCCTCGTTTCGCATACGAGATTTTGGCTGATGGCGTGAATGATTCCATCGTGCGTGCCCGTATACTCCCTTATTGTCCCACGTTGGAAGACAGCGCTTTCGTGCAAGGTTTCAGTTTTCCCGAAAACCGCTATGTCGTAAGATGCTTGGACACCAAAGCTACGGACATCAATACCATGGGACTGCACTCGCGCGGTTCCGGTTGGACGGAGTTCAACGAGCATTACGCCTTCCCCGTGGCGCCCGAAGGGGTGGCCGACACGCTCCAGTACCAGATGGAAAAGGTAGAGGACATGTTGGTGGACGAAGGGGCTTTGGAATTGGCCTTCGAAGGGCAACGTTTCTACGACCTGATGCGGGTGGCCCTGCGGCGCAATGATCCCGCTTATCTAGCAGAAAAGATATATGCCCGGCGGGGAGAAGACCGGAGAGGGGAGATGCGTTCGCTCATCAAAGCGCAACTGGTCGACAAGCATTCATGGTATTTGAGTTGGAGGGGACAAATCGGATACTAAGATTGTCAAAGAGTAACCTGCAAGGCGGAAAAGGACTGTGTTGCCTTTTCCGCCTCGTTTTTGCCTTTAATGCGATTTTGTTTTGATTTTTCTTTCCGAAAAGTACTCTCGGGCAGCTCATTCAAGAGGTTGTGTTTCCAATCTCAGGAGAACGGAAAATCAATCTCCTGAGATTGATTTTTCAATCGGCTGCAAGTGATTTTTCAGTCTGCGGAGAAAAATAGTACATCTCTATAGCCTTTATAATTTGCTGATATGAAGTTGGTTGTGTGTACTTGTGATGGAGGTGTTTTGTTTCCAATGTTTCAGGTGGATTCTCTTTTGATGTACATGTTTTTGATATGGGATATCTTTATGTCGTATGTTGTTTTCATTGGCTCACAAAAGTGGGATAGGGGATGCAAGCAAACGAAAAAAGGAGCAGAACGCCATGTTCTGCTCCTCCTGTCATTTATAAGAGTTCATCGTTGGGTCATTTCACGATGGTTTTCTTTGTCACGGTCGTACCGTCTTCCATCGTCTGGCGCAGGATGTTCACGCCCTTCTGCAAGCGCGGTAACTTGATGCCGTCCACGCTGTAGATTTCTTCTGACTTCACTTTGCCCGTGGCGAGGGTTTCGTCGATAGATTCTCCGTTGTCGAGCGACACGCAGGTCAGGCGCACGTTGTCGAACTTACACCAACCGCAGTTGTTCCAACCTTCTGGAGCGGCCGTCCTCTTGTAGGTGTATTCCCAGTGTCCGTCGGTGCGTATGCCCAATTTCAAAGGTTCGTTGGCAGAGAGGTGCACTACGACTTCAAGGGTGTTAAGTGGACCTTTGTCCCCCATGTCGCCATTGTTCTTGCAATCTACTTCATCATATCCGCCGAACGTGCGTTCCACTTCGTAGGGATGCCCTTCCTCAAGTTGGTCGAGGTCGTATTCATCTTCCCAACCGTAATACATGGCTGCGTTGTTCACAAACAGGCGCTGTCCGGCCAGGCGGTAGTCGTCATTGTCGTTAGGTACGACCATGTCTACTGTTACTTTGTAGTAACCGGCAGGCAGGCCTTCTACGGTCTGGTACATATATACGTCGGGGAAGTCGCCGGACTGGAAGCAGAATCCATATTCTCCGTCCGTGCAATCCACATTCTTGTCGGGGCTTGTGAAATTGTTCAGCCCGGCAGCGTTCATGTCCTCAGCCTTCGTGCAGACGATGCTGTCTATCATGAAAGTCCAACCGAATGGCGCATTGTATACGGAGTTCACGCCTTCGCCCAATCCATATTGGTCTTCAAAGCTCGGGTTGACAAGGACATGCGTGAGGTCGTCGTTTGCCTTGATGCCCTTCTCTATTTTGGCGTTCCGGGCCAGTTCGAGGTATCGGGCGGCGATTTCGTCGATTTTCTCAGGGGTGAGTTCGTCGGATTCGTTCTGGTATCCGGCACTGTACGTGTCATAGAGGGCTTGAAGCTGTTGCCCTGATTCCGTGGCGGCTACACCTTCGTAGGCCAAGTCCTTGGCGGCCACTTCGTTGGCGTGTGCAAGGAGTTTGAACGATTCGATGCTTTCGTCTACGTTGCCGATAGCTTCGGTCAGAGTGGCGATTACGTCAATGTATTCGTCGAAGTCGGCTTCGGGGTCGTTTACGAGTTCCGTGCCACGGTTGTACGCCTCTGTCATTTGCTTTTTGATGGCTCCGTTCATCTTCTCGCCCAAATAAGGTTCTACCTTTTCCAACCATTGTTCGAGCAATGCGATGACTTTTTCCAAGTCCTTGCCCACGTAAGTCAGCGTGAAGTTGTCATAGCATCCCCACCTCTCGAATTGGTCACCGTAATTTCGTATGCCGAATGTCAGTTTACCGTCGATGACAAAAGCTTGTACGGTGTTCTTGAAATAGCCCTTGTCGAAGTATTGCCGGGCACCGCTTTCGGTATTCGGCATCATGACACCGGATTTCGTTCCCTGACGGATATCCCAGGACGCAGTGAATTCATCACCAGTGAAGGCATCTTGGAACGAATGTTTTATTTTTTGTTCGCCGTCATTCAGGAAGATGTATGAAGACACGGTGCTGATCAGGCTGTCTCCTTTGCCGATGGACCATAAGGAGTCCATTTTCTCGAAGTTCCAATCCGCACGTTGGAAAGCCTGCACGCTCAATTCGTATACACCGTTCGGCATGCCCAACAGCGTTTGGTTGATTTCACCCGTCTGCCCGCCTCCTATGGTAAGCAAGTCGTTGCTGAGGCCGAGTTTTTCGGCATCGAAGTCGGTGATAGTCCATCCGTTCACGCCGTCCGTAAACGATGGATTGGTGATGAATTCCGTCACGTTGGTTCCTTCACCGATGAGCGAGTGTTGGGCTGATTGGGTCAGTAAGTCCATTTTGGAGATAATCTCTCCCAACTCCTCTGTGGTGTAAGGATATTCAATCAGTATGGTTTCGATGTCGATTTCGGCCATGTAGTCACTCAAGGCCATGATGTCGTCATTCACTTCGCCTTCCAAGGTGTTCAATATGCTGTCGGCTACTTCGTAGGTACGTTGCAACGTGCCGTATGCCATACCGTTTTCTTCGGCTGCTTTGATGGCTTCGTTCAATTCTTCGGCCTTGCTGGTCATGTCTGCCACGTTGCCACCGTTAGCGATATAATTTTCAGCTTCGGCTATTACTTTGTCCAAACGGTCCCGATAGGTCTGGTTCATGCCGTTATTTACGGCTTTGGCCTTATCTACAATGACCTGTAGTTCGTCCTTGATGGCATCTTTGCCATAATAGGAAAGTTTGAGGTTGCCTAACACGAACCAGTTGGCAGTGGAGTTCTGCATTTCCACGCCGGTTTCCAGCTTTCCGTCTGTGACGAAGAATGTGATGGAGGTCGATGCGGCTCCCCAACGGCTTCCGGAGGAGAGGTTTACAGAACTGGTGCCCAAAGAAGTAATGGCATACAGGGTATTGCCGGTCACGGAATAGTCTTCGGGGTCTTTCCCGTCGGATTCGGGATTAGACGGATTCTGGTCTATGCAGATGTAATCCACCTTCAATTCATACTTGCCATTCGGCACATCAACCAGGCTTTGGTAAATCTTGGCATCCGTGAAGCCGGTATCGTCAAAGGCCCAACGCCCCAAGTTTGTGGTAGTGTTGTTCAAATTGTCGGCACTGTAGGTGAATGAATTTGCCGGTTCCTGTGTCCAACCCGGAATATCGCTGCTGCTGGCTACGAAGTTATCCTCGAATTTGTAGTTTTCAAGCAGGTCAGACAAGTCCACGGGCTTGTCGTAAGTGGCATGTTCGATTTCGTATTCGCGGATTTTGGTTTTCAGGTCTGTGGTGGCAGCTTCCAAATCTTCATTGGTGCTGGCAGCGTTATTATAGACATTCAGGGCTGACGTGATGTCAAGGCCATAATCCTGTGCCTTGGCCATGGCATCGCTGAGGGACTTTAGGTTGTAGAAATGAAGGTACTCCGTTTCGCCGACGAATTTCCATGCTAGCCCGTACGTGTCTTCGTACGCGTCGATTAAGGGATAAATGACATCAGTCCCGTCGTTTTTCCATCCCATCCACATGTCGGGGAAATAATCTTCGCCGTAGTTCTCGTCCGCTTTGTCTGGCCGGATGTAGTAAGTACCATCACCTTGTGGCTCGATGTTCCAATTCAGATGGGTACGGCCTGCTTCCCCTCCTGCTTTGGAAGTCTGGTTGTCCTCATAGTAGATGTAGGTGTAGGTTACTCCTTCATCAGCTGTTGTACCTAACAGATAGGTGTTGTTTGTACTAGAGGTGATGTACAAAGGCAACCCTGCATCCGTGACAACGGTTGTTTGGGTAGAGTTGGCATTAAGGAAACCGTTAGCCTTGACATTGTAGGCATACTGTGTTTCCCCTGTTTTCAGCTCCTGGCCGGTTATGGTCGGCGGAGTCCATGACGCGGCTGCCGCACCTATCGGGCTGAGCAGCGTAGCAAACAGCAACGTAACGTAATGCTTGTTTTTCATGTCGTTGAATAATTTAATATGTGAAACAATAAAAACTATGCCGTGATTGATTCTCAATCCGGACAAGGCAAAAGTATAAGTTTTGAATGCAAAAGCCTTCAATTTATGTCGCATGAATTTTGCTTGATGTCGCAAGGTTTGTCATAGAGGAGACAGATGCCGTTTTTCTATCTTACTATATAATACAAAAGACAATTGCATTTCCAATAAGACGAGTAGTGTTTTAGAAAGTTTTATATAATTTCGTATCGATTTTAAATATCATGAACACATGCGAGCAAGAAAAACATGGCACGTTTCGTTTGCCTTCTACTTTATTTTGTTGTGCTACATGGTTGTCGCTTCCGAGATAAAGGGACAAGAAGGGCGTTTGTTTACTTCTGATACACAGTTGTCAAGTAGTTTGGTGAACCAAGTATACCAAGATAAGAATGGTTTTATTTGGATAGCTACCCGGAATGGCTTTGACCGTTACGACGGCTCCCAGTTTCAAACCTTTCATAAGACGCGGAAGCCGGGTTCGATGCTTTCCGAGCATGTAACCTGCGTGTTGGAAGACGCAGCCGGACATTTGTTGGTTGGTATGGACAAAGGGTTACAGGCTTACGATGAGGACACTGGACGGTTTCGGACTATACCTTTTATAAATAAGGAAGACACCTTAAAGGCATGCCATGTCATGTCTATATTACAAGTACGCAATGGGGATGTATGGGTAAGCACTTCGGGATTCGGCATGTATGTGATTCCATCGGGTAAGGATGAGGCGCATTACACTTTGATGTTTGAAGGAGACAATAATGTGGAGGATATGGTGGAAGCGTCCGATGGTTCCGTTTGGTTGGCCGTGACGAATTACGGGATCTACTGCCGGAAAGATGGAAAAGTCAGCCGTTATCTTTGTGAGAAGGCATCTGTCTTGGGGCGTTGTTGCTTGGCTTTCGACAGTGAAGGACATCTTTTCATGGGATCGGCTTCCGAAGGATTATTTGTTTTCGACAATTCATCTGACGCTTTCTCGCCCGTAGCCGGAACAGGCCATTTGAATGTCTCTGTCCTTTGTCCGTTGTCGGACGGGAGGGTTATGTTGGGTACGGACGGAGAAGGGGCTATGGTTTATCGGTTTGGAGAACGTTCGCCGCAACCCTGTGATTACTTTCACGCACAAGTGAATTTGGAACACGCCAAGATAAGCAGTATATTGGAAGACCGCGACGGTAACATTTGGTTGGGGCTATTTCAGAAAGGGGTTTTCATGCAACCACATCAGGATAGCGGCTTCAGCTATGTGGGCTATAAGTCCGGGCGATATGATATCATAGGCTCAGCCTGTGTGATGTCCGTTTATGCTGGAAAGGATTGTACGTTATGGGTCGGTACGGATAACGATGGCCTTTACGCTTTGGACATGAAATCATATGCGGTTAGCCATTATTCCTCTGACACCGGAGGTCTGCCCGCCACAATCACCAGTATCGTGGAAGATAAGGATGGCAAGTTGTGGTTAGGCTCTTATTGGGGGGGAGCCGGATGGTTAGATAGACAAACGGGACAATTCAACCGTCTTCCGTTTACTTGTAGGGGAATGGCCGTGCATGTGTTCCGCCTGTTGGCTGATGCGGAAGATAATTTATGGATTGCCACTTTAGGTGACGGGCTGAAGAAATATAATTTGAAGACACATGAACTGACAGAGTACAAAGTACAGCCGGAGGCGTTTGAGCCGAAAGGCAATTCTTTGACGAACATGTGGGTCAACGATTTGTGCCTGTCTGAAGACGGACGGCGGCTTTATATTTGCATGAGCAGTGGATTGGCTTGCTTGGACTTGAAGCATGATGACTTTGTTTCCACGTTCGGACGTAATTGTATCCTGACGGAGCAGCCTGTGCATACGGTAGTTGAGGATTCGAAAGGCCAACTATGGGTGGGCACGCATGACGGGATTTTTGTATTGGACAGCCATGGGCGCATGAAACGGCACTACACTACCGATGACGGCTTGCCGGACAATTATATAGCTTCCATGCGGTTCGATATCCAAAATAATATATGGATAAGTACCTTCCACGGTTTGTCCATGTTGGATTTGAAGCGGGGTAGTTTTACCAATTATTATGCGAGTCACGGATTACAAGGAAATGAGTTTAGCGAACGGGCATCCTGCGGATGGGACAGCCTGATGGTTTTCGGTGGAAACTGCGGACTGACATTCTTCTCGCCCGAAACCGTGTGCCGTGCCGGTAAGCGTCCTTGCCTGCAGATAGTAGAAATGCGCATAGGAGATGAGGAAGTGAAGACAGATACAAAATCGGGATTCTTCAAGGTGACGAGTCGCCCCGTAATGGAATCCAACTTGTTTGAAGTGTGCCATGAGGACAATACTTTTTCCATACGTTTTTCAACGATGTCGTATAACATGCCGGATGGAGTGCAATATTTGTATTCCATAGACAACGAACCTTACGTGGCTATGGTTGGTTCGTCAGGTATACTGACTTTGAACCATTTGCCATCCGGGACTTATAAAATCCGAGTAAAGGCAATCGTTAATGGCCTGGAGTCTGATGTCAAGGCTTTTACCGTAATTGTCCGTTCTCCGTGGTACGCTAGCTTGCCGGCGTTTATCCTTTACTTTTTAATAGTGATTTTCCTTGTCATGAGATTCATTCACGGTCGTCGTTTACGGGAACAGGCTCGCTTGCGTTTGCAAGAACATATACATGCAGAGCAGTTGAACGAAATGAAGTTGCAATTCTTTATGAACCTCAATCATGAAATTCGTACTCCTATGACTCTGATTGTAGGGCCTTTGCAACATCTTATTAATACAGACTTCGATGAAATAAGGCAAAGGTCTTACCGTATGATGAACCGCAATGCAGAACGTATCTTAGCTCTTGTCAATCAAATTTTGGATTTGCGTAAAATAGATAAAGGACAGATGATGATGAAGATGCAACCTGTGAATCTGGTAGATTTTACACGAGATGTTTATGAACTCTTCGACAGTAAAGCACGCGAAAAAGAAATCCACTTTCATTTTGAATACGATGCAGATAACATAGAAGTATGGTTGGATAAAAAGAACTTTGATAAGGTAATCATGAATCTTTTGTCCAACGCATTTAAATTCACGCCTTCCAAAGGGAATATCGGTATCCGGTTGAAGCAAGGTGGACGTGAGGTGTCGATGGAAGTTTGGGACGATGGCTTGACGATAGAACCCGACAAGATGGATAAGGTTTTCCAACGCTTCTATCAGGCTGACAATACGGCCAATTACAATATTCCAGGAAGCGGGATAGGGTTGAACCTCACGAAGCAACTTGTCACTCTGCATCATGGTGAGATTTCGGTGTACAACAATGCGGACGGGAAAGGATGTACGTTTAAAGTCGCATTGCCTGTCGGCAGTGCCCATCTCAAACCCGAAGAGCTTTTGCAGACGCCCATAGAAGAAACGACGGAAGAATCAATTCTGAAAATAGAAGAAGCTTCTGCCGTAACCGAAGGAAATAAGGAGGAGAACAAAAACAAGCATCGCAAACGTATTGTTATCGCGGAAGATGATGATGAAATACGAAGTTATCTGGTGGAGGAGCTGAGAAAACATTATTACGTCGTGCCTTGTCACAATGGGAAGGAAGCATTGAGTGAAGTTTTACGGACTCCTCCGAGTTTGGTCTTGAGCGATGTGATGATGCCGGAAATGGATGGTTATACGCTTTGTGCCAAAATAAAGACCAACATTAATGTGAATTTTATACCAGTGGTATTGCTTACGGCTAAATCCCATGAAAAAGACAAAATAGAGGGATTGAGTACCGGTGCTGATTCTTATATTGAAAAGCCTTTTAATATCAAGGTGTTGGAATATACCATACGCAACTTGATAGCTTCGTATGATATTCTTCGTAACAAAGTAGAGGGTAAAGAAATGCCGGAAGAAAACATAGATGTGGTCGTATCCAAATCAGCCGATGACAAGCTCTTGGAGCGTGTATTGCAGATTATCAATGGGAATATCAGCAATCCTTACCTGAGTGTGGAACTTATTGCGCGGGAGGTGGGCATCAGCCGTGCGCACTTGCACCGTAAAATGAAAGAATTGACCAATCAAGGGCCACGAGACCTTGTGCGTAACATACGCCTTAAGAAGGCTGCAGGCCTATTGGCTTCGGGGCATCGTAATATTACTGAAGTTATGTATGCCTGTGGGTTTGAGAACGCCGCATCTTTCTCCATCAAGTTCAAAGCTTTGTATGGGATGTCTCCTATGGTTTACATGAAGGAACATTTAGCTAAGAAATGAGGAAATAGTCCTTTTTTATATATTTTGATACATGGCGTAAAATATCGGTAACACAGCCGTATGGTCGTGTCACCGATATTTTTCATCTTTGCAAAAGAGCACAATAGATTTTTTGTAAATGTGTAAATTGAAAAAGGAATGTAATTTAGAAATGAAAATCCTTAAATTAGATTAGTTATGCGAAGAATGAAAAACTTTATGTTTTCCGGACTGCTGTTGGCGGCAGTTTCGGTGAGCGCGGAAGTTCCTCCGTCCATTCATGTAGACGGGAAGAATTTGACAGACACCCATGGCAACAAAGTGGTGTTGCACGGCGTGATGGATACGCCAAGCCCTTATTTTAATAATTACCGTTGGGGGAATGCTGCCAACGATGCTACCAAAAAAGACTGCATCGAGTATTTCGACAAGCTCTTCACGGCTATTACGGATTCCACGCAGGGAGCCTATTGCAATGTGTTCCGGCTTCATTTGGATCCTTGTTGGACGAATGATCCTAACCTTCCCGTTACGGGAGAAGAAACCGGCGAGGCCAATATCTCGCAATTCAGTGAGAAACGGCTTCGCACGTATCTGTCCACGCTCTATTGGAAAATCATAGAAAAGGCATTGGACCGTGGGCTTTATGTAGTCGTGCGTCCTCCCGGCGTATGCCCCGGTGGCATCAAAGTAGACGGGTACTATCAGGACTACCTGCTGAAGGTGTGGGACATCGTTTCGAGCAATACCAACATCAAGAAACATAGCGGGCAGGTGTCCATTGAATTGGCCAACGAACCGGTGAACATTTACGATGCCGACAGTTTGGAAAGCGCACGCGCCCCGTATGATTTCTTCCAACCCATCGTGGACAAGATACGTGCCAACGGTTTCGACGGTATCATTTGGGTGCCCGGGACGGGATGGCAGAGCAATTATACTTGTTATAGGAGCAATCCCATCGAAGGCTATAATATAGGCTACGCTGTGCATGCCTACGTGGGATGGTATAATAACAGCGACGAGAATGCCAATGGGGAAACGTTCATCCAAGAGTTCGGAAAGGCGGTGCCGGTAGTAAATACGAACCCCGTCATTATCACCGAAGTCGATTGGAGTCCGGAAAAAGAAGGAGAAGGGCACTATGACGAGCACGGTAACTGGGTTCCAGCCAACTGGGGAACATGGGCCACTGGGTCTACTTCCAAATGGGGCAACGCTTATAAGGCCGTGCTCGACCATTACGGGAACATCAGCATGACACTTTCCGGAACGGCGTGCTACATCGACATCGATAAATATCTGGCAGATGGTACGGTGGCCCCGGCCTTTGAAGGTAACCCCGAAGCTTGCGGAAAGGCCACTTTCGACTGGTACGCCGATTATGCCAAGGTGGATTTCGCGCGTCCGGACTTTACAAACGTGTCTACCAACCAGACTACGGACGGCAGGAAGTTCATCAATCCCGTATTGGCTTCGGATTTCCCGGATCCGGACGTGGCACGCTTGGGCGACACCTATTATATGGTATCGACCACCATGCATCTCTTCCCCGGTGCCACGATTCTGAAATCATATGATTTGGTCAATTGGGAGTATTGCGCACAACCGTTGGAACAGCTTTCCACCGCAGACAAGTACAGCCTTATCGGCGGAAAGGACTCATACGCCCAAGGGATGTGGGCCGCAGCACTGACAGCTCACGAAGGCAAGCTTTATTTGCTTATCAATGGCAATGACGCAGGAGGTTACATGCTTTCTACCGACGACCCGGAAGGAGCATGGCAAATGCAGAAATTGGAACGGAGTTATTATGACCCGGGGCTGCTTTTTGAAGGTGATAAGGTGTATGTGGCCTGCGGCATCGGTAACATCGACATCTGTGAATTGGACAAGAATCTGAAATTCAAGAAGTCGACCACAGTACTGAGGGACAAGCCCGGATTGGAAGGCAGCCACCTTTATAAAATAGGGGATTATTATTACATCTATGCCACGTATGGCGGATGGCCGTCTGGGCAAGCCATATTCCGCTCCAAGGACATCACCGGACCGTATGAGGAGAAGATGCTCATAGAGAAGACCATCAACGGGCAGCCCAATACCGTACATCAAGGAGCGTTGGTAGAGACACCGACTGGAGAATGGTGGACGATGCTGATGGAGGACAAAGGTGCCATCGGGCGCTTGCCGAGCCTGCATCCTGTGGCATGGGCCGACGGTTGGCCTACGGTGGCCAAGGACGGGGTTCCCCAACTGGCTTATACCAAGCCAGATGTCGGGACGACTTATCAGGAAAAGATACTCCCTACCAATGACAATTTCCGGCAATATCCCCTTGGCATGCAGTGGCAGTGGAACCATAATCCCGACGATGGCAAGTGGAGCCTGTTCGAGCGTCCGGGATTCCTTCGCCTGTACACCGCGTCGGTGACCGACGACCTGATGCAGGCACGCAATACCCTGACGCAACGCATCTTCGCCTTCCACAACACGAAAAGCCCATATGGGTTGGATACGTCGCGTCCTTCCATTGGTACGGTCGCGCTGAACTTAAAGCACATGCAAGAAGGTGACATGGCCGGTCTGACCATACAACAAGACCCGTACGCTTATATCGCAGTCCACGTGAAAGACGGCAAGAAACAACTCATCTGGGGACAGGATACGTTGAGAACGGTAGACGGTTTCGAGCCGGCTGCGGTCACGGAAACCTCCGTGTCCATCGACACAGTGGTTTATCTGCGCGCGCAATTCGATTGCGGCACCGGCAAGGCACGGTTCTTCTATAGCACAGATAACAAGGAGTATGTGCAGTTGGGCAGTGAGACGACATTCCGATTTAACCTTTCCGTATTCGTCGGTGCCCGTTTCGGCATATTCAATTATGCCACGCAAGCGTTGGGCGGTTATGTGGACGTAGACTGGTTTACCACGGAAGAGCAGTTTGAGGAAAATACTTATTTCGACCCGGATTTTGAGGGCTATAGTGAAGATATGCTCACCATGCAGTCACTTTCCGTAAGGCCGGAAATGGAAGTAATGATTGGCCAAAGCGAGGTATTAGAGTTGATGGCTACCTTTAAGGACGGTCATACAGAAAATGTGGCGGCCAAAGCCAAGTATGAGGTTTCCGACCCGGAAGTGCTGTCGCTTTCGAGCGGTATGGTCGTGGGGAAGAAAGATGGACGGGTAGCGGTGAAAGCCACTTACACAGACCCGATGGGGAATACGCTGACGGCTTCGTTTACGGCCTCTTCCACGTTCTTCCCTTGGGCGGATGAATATATCAATAAGACGCTTTTCGGAGAGGGTACATACTTGGAGCAGACTCATGCCTTCTTTCCTGGTGTGAACGGACAAATGGGTTGGGTATACGAGAATGGTGCTGATATGAGCGGTTATAAGTATTTGGTATTCAAGTTGGACAAAGTACAGAAAGTCAATGCAGCCATTAACATTTATCCGCAGAACAGCATTTGGGGAAACTGTTATAGCAAACCTATCGGGGATGCCACGATGGTGGTCATACCGCTTCAGGAGATAGAATATACCAGTGGGGATGCCATCGGTGAACCCGTCAACACGGCCAATATCATGATTGTGGCTTTGTATGCGGGAAACGGTGGAGTCATAGATGTGTCTGATGCTTATCTGACCAACAATGACGATTATTCCCCCGAGGGCGTTTCAGTTGGTTCCATCCATATAAGGCCGACGGAAACGGATGGTCCGGTTTATAACCTGCAAGGCATGCGTGTGGACCGGATGACGAAAGGTGTATATATCCAAAACGGCAAGAAGATATTGGTGAAGTGATTGTTCCTGTCCAAGCGGGCAAAGGACGGCTTTCCTCGTGGAGGCCGTCCTTTTGATTGCATGAACGAAATAAAGTGTAAATATATATTAATCTTATAACAGCCTATCAATGAATCGGTTGTTAATATTTAGACTACGTGAAATCGTTTGGCGCAGATTGAAAAATCGTTTGCAGCCAGATGAAAAATCATTTGGCGTAGAATGAAAATCCGTTTGGCGCAGTATGGAAAAACGAATATAAAAGGAATAAGGCGAACCCGCAGGTTCGCCTTATCCGTTGTTTGTTTGAAAGAAGTATTTAATAGAAGTTGTTTATGCTTCGGCAGGAGTTTCTGTGGTTCCTTCTGCGGGAGCATCAGCAGGAGCTTGTGCAGCTTCAGCTTCAGCCTTTGCGGCAGCCTCGGCAGCTTTCTTCTCTGCTACTTTCTTAGCGATCTCTTCATTGACTTTCTTCTCGGCTTGCAGGCGTGCTTCAGCGGCAGCCTTCTTTTCAGCGGCTTTCTTGGCCTCGAAAGCTTCTAAGCCCTTCTGCTTGTCGTTTTTCCAAGCTTCGAATTTTGCTTGTGCGGCAGCTTCATCAAAAGCACCCTTCTTCACACCGCCACGGAGGTGTTTCATCATGTAGACACCTTCTTTTGACAGGATGTTGCGAACCGTGTCGGTAGGCTGTGCACCTACTTCCACCCAATAAAGAGCGCGATCGAATTTCAAATCTACAGTGGCGGGATTGGTGTTCGGGTTGTACGTACCAATCTTTTCTGTAAACTTACCATCACGTGGTGCTCTTACGTCTGCAATAACGATGCTGTAGAAGGCGTAGCCCTTACGTCCGTTACGCTGCAATCTAATTTTTGTTGCCATAATTAATGTTTTGTTTTTAATATAGGTTTGAAATATGCCGTTAACTCGTAACGGCGGCGCAAAGTTACACTTTTTCTCCGACTTGCCAAAGGTTACCCCTTGTTTTTTAGGCGTTTTTTCTCTTCTCCGTCATTTCTTGATGCGCATGCTCGCTTTTATCATATATATGATAAGGAGAACATACATCAGCAGGGAGAGCCATTCGCTGGCCGGATTGGCCCACCAAGCGGAATAGTCGAATGAGATTCCTCCGAAACGCAGGGCTGCGCTGACTACGCCCATCAAGGCTCCTCCGGCAATGAATCCGGAAGCGATGAGCGTGCCTTTCTCGCCCCGTTCCTTGTTGGTTTGCTCTTTGTTGCTCCGTGTGGTGACATACCAGTTGATGAGGCCACCGACCAACAACGGCAAGTTCAGTTCGAGCGGAATGAACATGCCCAAAGCGAAAGCAAGGGCCGAAACATTGAAAAGTGTGAGCAGGATGGCGATGGCCGCACCGATGCCGTAAAGCAGCCAGGGGGCACCCGCACCGCTCATCAGCGGTTCGATGACGGCAGCCATGGCATTGGCTTGAGGTGCGGCAAGTTGTCCGCTTGTGAATCCGTAAGTGTCGTTCAATATCATGATGACTCCGGCCACTGTGGCGGCAGACACAAGGGTACCTAAGAACTTGAACGTCTCTTGTTTCTTGGGTGTGCTACCCAACCAGTAGCCTATTTTCAAGTCGGTGATAAAGCTTCCGGCCGTAGAGAGCGCAGTGCAGACCACGCCGCCCATAATCAGTGCAGCCACCATGCCTGCCGGGCCTTTCAGGCCGACGCCCACCATGATGACAGAAGCCAGGATGAGGGTCATCAGCGTCATGCCGGACACGGGGTTGCTGCCGACAATCGCAATGGCGTTGGCCGCGACCGTAGTGAAGAGGAAGGCAATGACGGCTACGAGAATCACACCGGTGAGCGTGAAGAGCAGGTTGCCTTCCATGACCCCGAAATAGAAAAATAAAAGGATGGCTATCAAAGTCAGGAGGGAGCCGATAGCTATGATTTTCATAGGCAAATCCTTTTGTGTCCGGGGAACGGTCGTGTCGCTCTTCCCCTTGCCCTTCATTTCTTGTGCAGCCAGACCCACAGCCCCCATGATGATTTTGCGGCTTTTGAAAATGCCGATGATACCGGCCATGGCGATACCGCCGATACCGATGCTTTTGGCATATTGGAAGATTTGTTCGGCACTGGCTTGGGAGGCTGTGACGGAAGAACTGCCGGCACTCACGACGAGGTCGGGGAACAACCATGAAATGGCCGGAACGATGACCCACCATACGGCCACGGAACCGCAACAAATGATGAGGGCGTATTTCAAGCCCACGATGTATCCCATGCCTAGCACGGCCGCCCCCGTATTGATTTTAAAGACGAGTTTGGTCTTGTCCGCCAACACTTGCCCCCATTCCAGACAACGTGACGTGACGCTCTCGTTCCACCAACCTACGGTGGCGATGATGAAATCGTAAATGCCGCCTACGACTCCGGCCACGAGGAGCGGTAAAGCCTGGTTGCCACCTTTTTCCCCGGAAACCAATACCTGCGTGGAGGCCGTGGCTTCGGGAAAAGGATATTTGCCGTGCATGTCTTTCACGAAATACTTGCGGAAAGGGATGAGGAAAAGGATGCCCAAGACTCCTCCCAACACGGAGGCGACGAACACTTCCATGAAGTTCACCGTCATTTCCGGATATTTGTCTTGCAGGATATAGAGGGCGGGCAAGGTGAATATGGCTCCGGCCACAATCATGCCGGAACATGCCCCGATGCTCTGGATGATGACGTTCTCTCCCAACGCCCCTTTCCGGTGGGTGGCTCCCGTCACGCCTATCGCGATAATCGTGATGGGGATGGCCGCTTCGAACACTTGTCCTACTTTCAGTCCTAAATAGGCTGATGCCGCCGAAAAGATTACGGCCATGAGCATGCCCCACAATACCGACCATACCGTCACTTCCTTATACGTGTGGTCTGGTGACATCAGAGGTGCGTACTGTTCGCCTTTTTTGAGTTCCCGGAAGGCGTTTTCCGGCACTCCCGTCTGTTGCTTTGCGTTTTCCATTCAATCGTTGTTTTTATGAAATTTTATAATTGGAAGCAAAGATATATATTTCATGGCAGAATGCACTTTCTTCTTTTGTAGAAATTCTTTAAATAGTTTAATTTATAATGTGAATCCCTCGCTATTCACTAATTTTGCAGTTCAATTTAAAAGAAATCGCATGCTGCTGAAGCTTTATCATAGATACGTATCGTTGTTTTTAGTCTTGATGTGCTTTGTCCCGCATTCCCTGAATGCACAGGTTCGGGGACGGGTGACGGATGCCGACACGGGAGAACCTATCCCGGCGGTCAATGTGTACTACGGAAAACAAAAGACCGTGGGAACCACAACCAATGACAAAGGCAGGTATACATTGCAAGCACCGGATAAAGGGGACACCCTTGTGTTTTCTTATGTCGGTTACCAGACATATAAGATATATATAAAGGCCGGAGAGAGAAAGACACTGAATGTCAAGCTTCAGGATTTGGACAGGGAGTTGTCGGAATTATTGGTGAAACCGAAAAAAAGACGGTATAGCCGAAAAGACAATCCGGCGGTGGAGTTAATGCGGAAAGTGATAGCGGCCAAAGAAAAAAGTGATTTGAAACAGAACGACTATTACCGTTATGACAAGTATCAGCGTATCACATTCGGCTTCAACAATATCACGCAACATTTCATCGACAGCAGCTTTTTGCGCAAATTCCCCTTGTTGGTCAAACAGGTGGAATACTGTCCGCAGACCCAAACCAACATACTTCCCCTGACCTATAACGAGACTTCGTCGGAACATATATACAGGAAACAGCCGGAGGCGGAACGGAATTTTATCCGGGGAACAAATTCGGAGGGGGTGAACGAGCTGTTCGCTACGGGGGACATCGTGAACGTAGTCCTTCAGCGTTTCTTCGCCGACGTGAACATTTATGATAATTCGATCAATCTTTTGGAACGTTACTTCACCAGTCCCTTATCTTCTACCAATGCCATATCTTTCTATCAGTATTACATCATGGATACTCTGGACGTGGAAGGAGACAAGTGTATCGAATTGAGCTTCATTCCCCAAAATCCGCAGGACTTCGGTTTCTCGGGACGGTTATGGGTTTTGGACGACGGGACTTATCAGGTGAAACGTTGTCTGGTCAACCTGCCGCTCCGTTCAAGTGTGAACTTTATCAGCAATTTAGTGATAGAACAGGATTTCTCCACGCTCCCGAACGGCCAACGGGTATTGGTGAAGGACAATATGATTGCAGAACTGGGCGCATTGAAGAAATACCATAATATGATGGTCAAACGTACCACGGCTTATACAGGGTTCGACTTTGCCCCCATTTCCAGTGAGAGGTTCGACCAACGCGAACAGCCAAGGGAAGGTACACCGGTCATCAAAGACGAAAACTTCTGGGCACAGCACCGGACGGACACACTGACCCGTTCGGAAGCCGGCATGTCCACCATGGTACAGGATATGACCCGAAAAAAAGGCTTCGGTTGGATTATCTGGATTGTACGTGCCTTCGTGGAAAACTACGTGGAAACTTCGCCTCCGGGAAAAAAGAATTATGTGGATTTCGGACCAGTCAACACGGTCGTCTCGTCCAATTTCATAGACAAGGTGCGTTTCCGGGCCAGTGCGCAGACCACGGCCAATCTGAGTCCTCATCTCTTCCTGAAGGGATATGCTGCATACGGCGTACGGGACAAGAAATGGAAATATGAGGGAGAAGTGGAATATTCGTTCTTAAAAAAACAATATTCGCCGGAAGAGTTCCCGCGAAACTCGATAGCTGTCTCTACCCGTTATGACGTAATGGCTCCCTCCGATGCCATGTTACCTACGGACAAAGATAACGTGTTCACGTCGCTCAAGACGCAGACTATTGACCAAATGTCTTATTTCCGCCAATACAACATACGTTACGTGTATGAGTTCGACAATCATTTCGGGATTACGGCACAGTTGCGCCATATCACTCAAAACCCGACAGGCACGCTGTTCTATCGTACGGTAAGCGGGCAAACGGTGCCGGAACTGACGCAAAGCGAGGCGACGCTGAGTTTGCGTTACGCGCCGGGCGAAAAGGTGGTGGTCACGAAACAGAGGCGTCATCCGGTCAACCATAATTATCCTATTTACACGTTGATGCATACGACCGGGTTCAAAGATGTTTTGGGAGGGGACTATGCTTCCAACTACACGGAACTGTCGGTGACAAAGCGTTTTTGGCTGAACTCATGCGGGCGCATTGATATTTACGGCCGTGCGGGAGCGCAATGGAACAGGGTGCCGTTCCCGTTGTTGATTACGCCTGCGGCGAATAATTCGTATATCATACAGCGTGGCATGTTCAATATGATCAACAACATGGAGTTCATGAACGACCGTTTCGTTTCGTTGGACGTGCAATGGGATTTGAGCGGCAAGCTGTTCAACCGGATTCCCTTGCTCAAGCATCTGAAATGGCGTGAGGTGATAGGTTTCAAGACGCTTTACGGCACGTTGACGGACAAGAACAATCCGTTTAAACAAGGGAACCAAAGCGATTTGTTCGAGTTCCCGTCACGAAACGGACAACCGACCAGTTTCGTAATGGGGGATACTCCCTACATGGAACTGAATGTGGGCATTCACAATATCTTCAAGATACTTCGTGTAGACTACGTGCGCCGGTTGAATTATCTGAACGCACCCAATGCCAAGAAGAACGGCGTGAGATTTGTATTGCAGTTTGACTTTTAAGGAGGATTTGATATGGCAGCACCTTTGGCAGAAAGATTACGTCCGCAAACGTTGGACGATTACATCGGGCAAAAACATCTGGTCGGTCCGGATGCCGTTTTACGTAAGATGATAGATTCCGGACGGATTTCCTCATTTATTTTGTGGGGACCTCCGGGTGTGGGCAAAACGACCTTGGCGCAAATCATTGCCCATAAGCTCGAAACGCCGTTTTACACGCTGAGCGCGGTAACAAGCGGTGTGAAGGATGTCCGGGAAGTGATAGAAAAGGCACGGAACAATCGTTTTTTCACCCAGGCTAGTCCGATTCTTTTCATTGATGAAATCCATCGTTTCAGTAAATCCCAACAGGATTCCCTTCTGGGAGCCGTGGAGCAGGGGACAGTCACGTTGATTGGGGCCACGACGGAAAATCCGTCTTTCGAGGTCATACGCCCGCTTTTGTCCCGTTGCCAGTTATATGTCTTGAAAAGCCTTACGAAAGATGACCTGATGGAGTTGCTGCACAAGGCGGTGGAAAGAGATATCATACTGAAAACGAAACATATCGAATTTCGCGAAACGGATGCCATGCTCCGATATAGCGGAGGAGACGCCCGCAAGCTGCTGAATATCCTTGAACTGGTGGTAGAGGCTGACGGAACGGACCAAGTGGTTATCACGGATGCTGTCGTAGCCGAAAGGCTTCAGCAAAACCCATTGGCATACGATAAGGGGGGAGAATTGCACTATGACATCATATCGGCTTTCATCAAAAGTATTCGGGGAAGCGACCCTGATGCCGCTCTGTATTGGTTGGCACGAATGATAGAAGGTGGGGAAGACCCCTCGTTTATCGCGCGGCGACTGGTCATTTCCGCTAGTGAAGACATAGGTTTGGCCAATCCGAATGCACTGCTTTTAGCCAATGCCGCTTTTGAAGCAGTCATGAAGATAGGATGGCCGGAAGGGCGTATCCCTTTGGCCGAGGCTACGGTCTATTTGGCAACCAGTCCGAAAAGCAACTCGGCTTATAAGGGTATCAATGATGCCTTGCAGCTCGTACGGCAAACCGGGAATTTGCCGGTGCCGTTGCACTTGCGCAATGCGCCTACCCGGCTTATGGAAGAGTTGGGATATGGTAAAGACTATAAGTATGCGCATGACTATCAGGGGCATTTCGTGGAACAGCAATTTTTACCCGACGACATTCGTGACAAAAGGATTTGGCATGCCCAAGGGAATGCGGCGGAAACCAAATTGCAGGAACGGATGCTGCATTTATGGAAAGACCGCTATAAATGATTTTTTGATGGAAGAATATCCTGCACAAATGCCGGTTTTGCATTAATTTTGCTAACTTTGTCTTTTCATTCTTAAATTGTTAAATAGAAAACGCTACAAATACAGATGAAAAGCGATATAGAAATTGCCCGCGAGTGCCGATTGAAGCCGATTGAAGACATTGCCCGCCAAGTACAGGTTCCTGTGGATGAATTGGAACATTATGGGAAATACATTGCCAAAGTACCGGAATCGCTGATTGACGAGAAAAAAGTAGAAAATAGTAATTTGATTTTGGTTACGGCCATTACTCCCACGAAAGCCGGTATAGGCAAGACTACCGTTTCGGTCGGTTTGGCTTTAGGACTTAGCTACATTGGGAAAAAAAACATCGTGGCTTTGAGGGAACCTTCTCTCGGTCCGTGTTTCGGTTTGAAAGGCGGTGCGGCAGGAGGCGGTTACGCCCAGATATTGCCGATGGACAAAATCAATTTGCATTTCACAGGGGATTTCCATGCCGTTACTTCGGCCCATAATATGATTGCCGCTTTGTTGGACAACTATATCTATCAGCATCGGGATGAAGGCTTTGCCATGAAAGAAATTTTATGGAAACGCGTGTTGGACATTAACGACCGGAACTTGCGTTATGTCGTAACCGGACTGGGAGCCAAGACGAACGGGGTCACGATGGAAAGCGGTTTCGATATTACTCCGGCATCCGAAATCATGGCGATTCTTTGCTTGTCGAAAGACGAACATGACCTGCGCCGCAGAATCGAGAACATATTATTGGGTACTACAATCGAGGGAAAACCGTTCCGTGTAAAAGACATGGGAGTGGCCGGAGCAATATGCGTGCTTTTAAAAGACGCCTTACATCCCAATTTGGTGCAAACCACGGAAAACACACCGGCTATCGTGCACGGAGGCCCTTTTGCCAACATCGCACACGGATGCAACTCCATATTGGCCACCAAACTGGCTATGACGTACGCAGATTATGTGGTGACGGAGGCCGGTTTCGGGGCTGATTTGGGAGCGGAAAAGTTTTTCAACATCAAATGCCGGAAATCTGGGCTAAATCCCAAGCTCACCATAATAGTCGCTACAACCCAAGGTCTGAAAATGCACGGCGGGGTAGCGTTGGAAGATATTAAAAAGCCTCATTCGGAAGGGTTGAAGAAAGGATTTGAGAATCTGGACAAGCATATCAGGAACATGCAGGCCTTCGGGCAGACCGTAGTGGTTTGTTTCAACCGTTATGCGACGGATGTGGATTCGGAAATAGACTTATGCCGCAAGCATTGTGAGGATATGGGAGTAGGCTTTGCCGTGAATAATGCTTTCTCGGAAGGTGGAAAGGGAGCTGTGGAGTTGGCCGAGCTTGTGGTTGAAACTATTGCCTGTCACCCATCCCGTCCGGTCGTGTTCTCCTATGCCGACTGTGATAATATCGAGACTAAAGCGGAAAATGTAGTTCGTCAAGTGTATGGAGCCGACGGGGTCGTTTTCTCGGCCGCAGCCCGTAAAATGTTGGAAAGAGTACGTCAGTTAGGTATAGAAAATTATCCAGTTTGCATAGCCAAGACGCAATATTCATTTTCCGCAGATGCCCATGCATACGGAGTGCCGCACGGATTTAAAGTGCAAATACGGGATATTGTAGTCAATTGCGGAGCTGAAATGATTGTGCTGATAGCCGGAGATATATTGAGAATGCCCGGATTGCCGAAATCTCCCCAGGCGGAACGCATTGATTTAATCGACGGAAGAATAGAAGGGCTTTCTTGACATATTTAGGTGAACACCACGGGCCTGGTTTATAGGGTATATGAGAAAGCCTACGTTTGGTATAACAGGAAGAAAGAATCTTTCGGCTATATGCGTGTCTGTCATATTAGGATTATGTATAGGAGCCGGATGTCATTGGTATGCCTCTTCCCGTCCGGACATGACAAGAGTAGGGAAAGTAGATTCCCTGAATACTAAAGCTTGTTTGGTGCGCTACGTCCATCCGGACAGTGCGTTACTGTTTGCCCGGAAGGCAGCCCGCATGGCACGGAATTACGCAGACGGACGAAGTGAGGCCTTAAACCATCAAATGTTCATTTGCTTTTTGCGAATGGACTTTGGTGGGTGTATGGAGCTATATAATCGGATTCAGCAGTCCACCAGTAACCAGATAGAATTGTTGGTGAGCGAAGTGAATATGATGATAATATGCCAACGGGCTGCACAAAACCGTTTGTTCTTCGATTATTATAACCGTGCGCTTGAAAGAATCCAACGCATCAGGGAAGAGTATGATGAAGTGAAAGGCCGTAATAAAGAACGGTTGGACTACGCCATGACAGAATTCAGTTTGACCACGGCTACCAACTACATCAATCTGATGCAAGAGCAAAAGGCTGAGAAGGAACTTTCGGCAATTGATACGGATGGCTATATACGTCGGAATAAGGCTTTACTTATTTACTTTTATTACCTGAACGGTTTGATTTGCCAAAATCGTTTGGATCTGGGAAAAGAGCGTGTAGTGGATGCTTTCGATTATTTCTATCTGGCTTACTCATATTCCGAACGTATGGGTAACATTTATTTTTCCTCCATGTTGGAACAAGTCTTATCGGAGATGTTTGCCCAACCGAAAAACTATGATATCATCAAGACCTACCGTAAAGTAGAATTGGATTATTTGTACAATTCGTTAGTTACGGAGGAACTTGGAGAGGGTGGATTCCCGGTATCCCTGCGCCTTTCTACGGCATTAGCCCAAAAGGCATTGTCCAATGCCGGACAATGTGGAAATCTGTTGCTTAAGATTAACGGATTCCGCGTGTTGGGAAATACCATGTTTGCCAAGGGTGAATATTATAGGGCTTTGAATTGCTTCGAGACGGCTTTGTCCTATTTGAATCTTCATCACCAAATTTATTATCCGGAAGACAAAGAACGATTGTTGACGTCTTTTGAAAGCCGAAAAGACTCGGCAGTAGACATGTTATGGTCGAAAGACAATGAAATACAAACCGTTCCGGGCTATTTGACCTACATCCGGGAACGTTTAAGTGCGACCTACAGTGCGTTGGGGGACAGACAGAAATCAGATTACAACCGAAATCTGTATTTGGACTTGATGGATTTTACTCGTCAAGACAAATCTATAGAAAGTCGCGTAGACATGATAGCGCATGACAACAAGATATTGAATGCCCTTTTGGGGATTATTATTCTGCTGTCTCTCGTTTTTGGCTTTTTCCTCTTTTTATATGCACGCAAATGGAAACTGCGGAATGCGAAACAGTATTCTTTATTGAAAGATATGTCCGCATGGTTCATGGAGGTGGCTTTCACCAAATCTGAAGAAAGTCTGGAAGAAGCATTCAATGTCTATCCTTGGATAAAAAAGGAAAAGCGAATCCTACATGAAATCCTCCGTCCCTATATCAAATGGACGGAAAAGAACCGTATCTTGTCCGACCAAATGGACAAGGAACGGATGCAGTTTCGTGAAGAATATCTGCAAAACGAAAGACAAATAGCCATCGACAAAAGGAAAAACATATCCAAACGGGCAAAAGTTTCTTTGGTACACTCCATCATGCCTTTCATCGACCGTATTTTGTATGTGGTACGCAGGATGGAAAGTAAAAATCAATATGACCAGAGAGCTTTAACCTATCTAAGTGAACTTGCAGACGAAATCAACAGCTATAATGACGTACTCACCGAATGGATTCGTATGAACCGGGGCGAGTTGGAACTGGCAATAGAAAGTTTCCCACTACAGGACTTATTCAAGTTACTGGATAGAGGCCAGTATAATTTCAAACGGAAGGGTGTTGGCTTTTTTGTGGAACCAACGGAAGCATGGGTAAAAGCAGACCGTGCCCTTACCTTTTTCATGCTCAACACTCTGACAGACAATGCACGTAAATTCACACCTTCGGGAGGGCAAGTCACAGTATGCGCAACAGAATTGGCAGACGCTGTGGATATTAAGGTCTCAGATACAGGATGTGGACTTACGGAGTCTGAAATAGCACTGATTCTATCTTCAAAAATCTATGATGCCCAACAGATTGGTGTCAATTCTTCGACTGTACGTCCTGAAAAAGGAAGCGGTTTCGGCTTGTTGAATTGCAAAGGTATTATCGAAAAGTACAAGAAGTCGGGAGACATTTTCAAGGTATGCCGTTTCCATATTGAAAGCGAGGAAAATAAAGGCAGTTGCTTTTCTTTTCGCTTACCTAAAGGAATAAGGCGAAAGGGCATGATGGTGCTGGCGTTTATTTTTTATTTACTCACTTGCGGTCAGTATATGTATGCTGTTCGGCCCGACATTGGCAATGTTCCTCCTCACGAGGAGGCAGACATGAATTACGGAGAGCTTAAATGGGCAGTATTTTATGCCGATTCGGTCTATTTTGCCAATGTTCATGGCGATTACGACCGCAGTATGCAGTATGCCGATTCCACCTTTAAATATATCAACCGTTATTATGAAGACATCTTGCCGGAAGAATGCGTAAGCCGACAACTGACTGCTACGGGAAACGGTATGGAAGAACTTGAATGGTTATCTTTAGGAGTGAAGGCCGATTACTTTCTGATTATGGGATTTCGAAATGAAATGGCCATTGCGACATTGGCGTTACATGATTGGGAAAAATATGAGTTCAACAACAGGCAGTTCACACATTTATATAAACTGTTGACCAAAGACGATTCTTTGGAGGAGTTTTACATCCGGCAGCGTGACACACAGAAAAACTTGTCGGTCAGTCTGGTTTTATTGGTCTTCATGCTCTTTATTTTTTCCGTCCTGATATACATTGTTTATTTTCGTCGGCGAATTCTGTTCCGTTTCAGCGTGATGCAGGTTCTTGAAACCAATCATGCCATGCTGAATGTCATTGAAATGTGTACACGTCCGGGACGTACGGACGATTTGGTATCTCAACTCCTGTCAGTCGTGTTGTCCAAGCTTAAAGAATTACATGAAATAAATAGCGTACGGTTGTTGCTATATCGGGGAAAAGGGGAAAAAGTCGGAACGTTTTTACAAGGGGAGGAAGACTATGGAGTATTGGCAGATTCTCTGCTTAGTCAGGCTTATGAAACGGAAAATGTCGTTTTTGATGAAATATCCAACACACAGATTTACCCCTTGCTTCTTCGCCTGAAGGAGAATGAACGTCTCTGCATCGGGTCTGTAGCAGTCAACTATGGGACTTACCGGATGCAAAAAGAAGATTTCATTTTTGAGAATTATATCGTAAACTATCTGGCTATTTTACTGTATGAAGCGGTCATACAGCGGGGGCAAGACCTGGAAAATGTGGAAACTGCAGAGAACGAGAAACAACGTTCTTTGTACGAAAGAACACGTATCAAAGTACAGAATCAGATTCTGGATAACTGCCTTTCCACCATTAAACACGAATCGATGTATTATCCCAGTCGCATGAAACAAATCATATGGAAACTGGAAGAACATGAGGAACATCATGATTTGAAGACGTCCATTCACTCATTAAGGGAGCTTGCCGAATATTACAAAGAAATATATACTCTGCTGTGCGCACAGGCTGATCGGCAGATTGACTCCGAATACTTTAAATGCGAGAAACTTTCTCCGCACATCATCGGAAAAGAGTGGATGAAGGCAATGGAAGCTTGGAGGAAGAGAAAGGCTTATGGCCTTCACCTGTCTTTTGTCGATGATTTGCAGGAAAATATTTTTATGAACGTGGATGCTACATTGGTGCGCTTCATGTTAGATACCTTGACGAAGGAATGGGCAAACCGGTTGGCTGAACGGGAGAAAGAAGGGAGTTTGACGCTTCGTGTATCGGAAGACGATGATTTTGTCCGTTTTACGTTGCTGTCTTCAGTTCGGATTTATGAAGCGGAAGAAGCCATAAGGATATTCCAACCGGATGTCAAGCATTATCCCTACCTGTTGTGCAAGGAAATCGTTCGAGAACATGATAAACTAAATAATTTTTGCGGTTGCCGTATCAATATCGAGACAGATTCCGGATGCAGTATATGGTTTACCGTACCTAAATATAGATGAAATGGGAATGGATTCTTTTAAAATCATTATTGTCGAAGACGTTAAACTGGAGTTAAAGGGAACAGAAGAAATCATTCGTACGGAACTCCCGGAAGCCAAAATCATCGGAACAGCAATGAATGAAAGCGAATTTTGGTGCTTGATTAAGAAAGGAGTACCGGATTTGCTGTTATTAGACTTGGGACTGGGCGGCTCCACGACTATCGGAGTGGACATTTGCAGGCAAGTCCGGTTGGCCTATCCGGAATTACGTATCCTGATTTTCACGGGAGAAATACTGAACGAACGGCTGTGGGCCGACGTATTGAAAGCCGGAGCAAACGGCATTATCCTGAAAACAGGTGAACTGCTCACGCGTAACGATGTGCGACAAGTAATGGATGGCCGCAATTTTGTTTTCAACGAACCAATTCTGGAAAAGATTGTCAGCCGCTTTATGAAATCTGTGGAATCGGAACGTTTACATAAAGATGCACTCATCCATTATGAAATCGATGAATATGACGAACGTTTCCTTCGCCATCTGGCATTAGGTTATACAAAAGAAATGATAACCAACTTACGCGGAATGCCTTTCGGCGTGAAGAGTTTGGAAAAAAGACAAAACGATTTGATTTCACGCCTATTCGATACTGGCGAAAGAGGGGGTATCAATGCCACCCGTTTGGTTGTGAAAGCATTACAATTACATATCATAGACTTAGAACATTTGGAGCCGGATGAGGAATAGGTTCATGATACATCGGAAAGGACACAGTGTGGCTTCCGCACTGTTGTTCATTTTGCTGATTGCCCATCTGCTTCTGCCTCCATTGGCATGGTTGGGAAGTGCCGCAGGGTTTCCTTTGGGCAACTTGTTTTCCAGCGAGGGAGTACGGTGGTATTATCTTCATATTCAAGATTGTTACCGTTCTCCGTTCATGGCCGTAGTCTTTCCTGTGGTTTTGGTGCTTGGAGCGATAGAGCGTTCCGGCTTGTTTGGAATCATTAAGGATTCTATTAGCAAAGGCGTGCCGTTTCTCACTTACCGGCAACGTAAGGCTTGCCTTATGGCCGGTACATTCTTATTATTGTATCTGGCCGGAATGCTGCTTCTGTTGCTCGGTCCGCATGCCATATTGCTCAGTGTGACGGGGCATCTCTATCCGTCTCCTTTTGTTTCCGGTATTTTGCAAACCATGTCTTTAGGTTTTGTCCTGACTTCGTTGTTATACGCTGTCCTAAGCTTTCATTTGCGAGGTTGGGAGGAATGCCTGTCTGTACTGTATTGGGGGATCCAACGTTATGATGTATGGATTCTCATTTCCATGTTGGCCGTGCAGCTTTACAATGCTTTATGCTATGTATGGAACGGTGCTTAAAATGGATGGAATGGATAGTTTTCAAGGCTCAAAGAAGCGTTATTCTTGGGCATTCAGGCGAAAATGCCTACTTTTGTGTAAGTATTAGAAAAAAACATGGCAAAAGATTTTTTGGAAAGGATAGAGGAAGAACTCAACGAAGAACAGCGCCGGGCCGTTTGTTACGACAAAGGTCCTTCATTAGTAATAGCAGGTGCTGGTTCGGGCAAGACACGCGTGTTGACCTACAAGATAGCTTATTTGTTGGAACAAGGATATAAACCATGGAATATCCTGGCATTGACGTTCACCAATAAGGCTGCAAGGGAAATGAAGGAACGTATTGCCCGGTTGGTAGGCCATGAGCTTGCAGCCGGATTATGGATGGGAACGTTCCACTCCGTCTTTTCCCGTATCTTACGGAAGGAAGCCGATGAAATCGGGTTTTCTTCCCATTTTACCATCTACGACCAAGCCGATTCGCGAAATCTGATAAAGACCGTTATACGTGAAATGGGGCTTGATGACAAGACCTATAAACCGGCAACCATAGCAGCCCATATTTCCAATGCCAAAAACCGTTTAATATTGCCGGAAGCCTATTTGTCTGACAATGCTGTGCGAATGGCAGACCAGGCGGCCAAAATTCCGATGACGGGAGAAATCTACCTTCGCTACATGTCCCGTCTCCGACAAGCCGACGTAATGGACTTCGATGATTTGTTGCTCTATACTTATATTTTGCTAAAAGAGCATCCTGAGGTTTGCGGGAGATATGCAGACAAATTCGATTTCGTTTTGGTGGATGAGTATCAGGACACGAATTATGCCCAACACTGTATCGTATGGGAGTTGACTCAGAAGAAACAACAAGTGTGCGTGGTGGGCGACGATGCGCAAAGCATTTATAGTTTTCGTGGAGCAAATATTGATAACATTCTTAATTTCACGCAGAAATATAACAATGCGAAGTTGTTTAAGTTGGAGCAGAACTACCGTTCTACAAAGACTATCGTTTCGGCTGCCAACAGTTTGATAAGCCATAACGACCGACAGATACCAAAAGACGTTTTCAGCGACAAGGAGAAAGGTTCGCCCCTTCATGTGTATTCCGCTTACAGTGATATAGAGGAGGCTGAAATCGTGGTAAACCAAATCGCAGCATTGCGGAGAAAAGAAAAAATGGAATATGATGGTTTTGCCATTCTTTACCGTACCAACGCGCAGAGCCGTACTTTTGAAGAGGCTTTGCGCAAACGGGGTATGCCTTATCGGATTTACGGAGGACTTTCGTTTTACCAACGAAAGGAAATAAAAGATGTGATAGCCTATTGCCGTTTGGCCGTAAATCCCCATGACGAGGAGGCTTTCAAACGGGTCATCAATTATCCGGCACGAGGGATTGGCCAGACCACGGTGGATAAGATTGTATCCGTAGCTTCCACAGACGGGGTCAGCTTGTGGGAAGTGGTGTCTCGTCCCGAGGAGCATTCCTTACCCGTAAATAAGGGCACGATGGGTAAATTGAAGTCATTCACGGATATTATCTCCGGTTTCATCGAGAAAACAGAGCAGATGGATGCCGTCTTCCTCACACAGGAAATCATCCGTGAGAGCGGTATAATGAGAGAGATTTTTCAAGATATGAGTCCGGAAGGAATGAGCCGTCAGGAAAATGTGCAGGAACTGTTGAATGGCGTACAGGAATTCGTCTCCAGACGTTTGGAGGAAGGGCAAAGTACCGGACTCAGCGATTTTCTACAGGAAGTATCATTATTGAGCGATTTGGACGAAGACGAAAGTGACGAACAACACAAAGTGACATTGATGACGATTCACTCGGCCAAAGGGTTGGAGTTCCCTGTGGTATTTATCGTTGGAATGGAAGAAAATCTATTCCCAAGTCCGATGGCGGGAAACAGCCAACGTGCATTGGAAGAAGAACGTCGTCTTTTTTATGTGGCTATTACCCGTGCCGAACGTTATTGTTATCTAAGTTTTGCCCGCAGCCGTTATCGTTTCGGTAAAACGGAATTCAGTAACCCGAGTCGTTTTCTGCATGACATAGACCCACGATATGTGGAAATGGATGCTCAAGACGGGTTTTCGTTCGGACAGACAAGGAGAAGGAAATTTGCGAGTGAGCGAGCGCAGACCGAACTCCGCTCGAGTCTGCCGAGTGTGAGCAAATTATGCAAGTATGAAGACGAAGATGATTACGGTACATCTTATCGGGAACGGCATCACCGCGCTTACGGAGAAGGTGTCGGGGCAAGTTCTCCTATAGTAGCAAAAGTTTCCGGTTTGAAACCTTTGGGAAGCGTAAACCGACAAGCTCTTATGCGAGATGCAAAATGCGGCGGCGCAGGGCTTACCGTTGTTCCGTCGCCATCCGCATCAGCTAAGGATAACAGTGAGCTACGGGCAGGCATGCGGATTGAACACGAACGTTTCGGTTTGGGGGTGGTGAAAGCTGTTGAAGGCAGCGGAGAAAACACCAAAGCTACCGTGGAGTTTCAAAATACGGGCACCAAGCAATTACTGTTGAGATTTGCCCGTTTTAAAGTGGTGGAGTAGTGCTTTCCGTAAATCGGGTATTTTTGTCTGTAAATCGGGTATGGGGAGTCTGAGTGGGATGCCGTAACTTTACCCTCAAAAAAGACAAGACATGATCACAAAAGTATTTGCATTTTTAGTATGCAGTATCTTAACCACAAATGTTATGGCACAAAAGAAAATCGTACAGACAGCCGGGCGTGACCAGCTTGGTGAGTTCGCTCCTGAATTTGCACGTCTTAATGACGATGTGCTCTTTGGGGAGGTGTGGAGTAGAAATGACTTATTGAGTTTGCGTGACCGTAGTTTGGTTACGATTACTTCGTTAGTCAGTCAGGGTATGACAGATTCTTCGCTCACTTATCATTTGCAAACGGCAAAAGCAAATGGAATTACTCGTACTGAAATATCCGAGATTATCACCCATATTGCATTTTATGCCGGATGGCCGAAAGCATGGGCGGCTTTCCGTCAGGCTAAAGATGTGTGGGCAGAAGATGAAACGGCTGTCGATGCACGGGCGGCATTTCAGAAAGAGATGATTTTTCCTATCGGAGAGCCTAATACGGCGTATGCACCGTATTTCACGGGACGCAGTTACATCGCCCGTATTTCAGATTCACAGATTCCCTTTTCTAATGTCACTTTTGAACCCCGGTGCCGCAATAACTGGCATATCCATAGGGCTACAAAAGGAGGAGGACAGATGCTCGTGGGGGTCGCCGGACGAGGATGGTATCAAGAAGAAGGCAAATCTGCTCAGGAGATACTTCCGGGCACGGTCATCCACATTCCGGCTAATGTGAAACATTGGCATGGTGCTGCAGCCGACAGTTGGTTTGCTCACCTTGCTTTTGAAATACTTGGCGAAAATACATCGAATGAATGGCTTGAGCCGGTAACAGACAAGGAATACGACCAATTGAGATAAAACAAAAACACTCCGTAAACCTGAAGCTTACGGGGTGTTCTCCTATTTGTGCCGGTGAGCGGGGAAGCAAGTTACTTGGTATCCGTATAACCGTCTGATTTCAGCAGTTCCACTATACGCTGCTTCCATTCCCCTTGGATGATGATTTCACCGTCCTTCACGGCACCGCCTACGCCGCACTTCGTCTTCAGCATCCGCCCCAGTTCTTTTAAGTCGGCCTCTGCACCGACGAAGCCTTTCACCACGGTGACCGCTTTTCCACCGCGATTCTTGCGTTCGATACCCACTCTCAGTTTCTGTCGGTTTTTGGGAGGCGTGTCAGCTTCCTCTTCCTCGCTGCTATCGAATGCGAAATCAGGGTTGGTGGAATACACCATCCCCAATCTCGATTTCCAGTCGTTGTCCCTTGCCGACATGGCTTAATCCTCCATCAGTTTCCGGTAACGGATGCGTTTCGGCTCTTCCAGTCCGAGACGTTTCATCTTGTTGCTTTCGTATTCCGAGTAACTGCCCTCGAAGAAGAACACATTGCCATCGCCCTCGAAAGCAAGAATGTGTGTACAGATACGGTCGAGGAACCAACGGTCGTGGCTGATGACCACGGCGCAACCGGCAAATTCCTCCAGACCTTCCTCTAAAGCCCGTAGCGTATTCACGTCGATGTCGTTCGTCGGCTCATCGAGTAGCAATACGTTGCCCTCTTCTTTCAGCGCCATGGCCAAATGCAAACGGTTACGCTCACCTCCGGAAAGTACGCCGCATTTCTTTTCTTGGTCTGCTCCGGAGAAATTGAACCGGCTCAGGTAGGCACGGACATTGATGTCGCGGTTTCCCATACGTATCAGTTCGTTACCGCCGCTCATGACTTCATACACGCTCTTTTCCGGAGAAATATCCTTGTGCGTCTGGTCTACGTAAGCTAATTTGACGGTTTCACCGACTTCGAACGTACCGCCATCCGCATGTTCCAACCCCATAATCAAACGGAAAAGCGTAGTCTTGCCCGCACCGTTGGGGCCGATGACCCCCACGATACCGTTGGGCGGAAGCATGAAATTCAGGTCGTTGAATAATACTTTGTCGCCAAAAGCTTTCTGCACGTGCTGTGCTTCGATAACCTTGTTACCCAAGCGCGGACCGTTCGGAATGAAGATTTCCAACTTTTCCTCTTTCTCTTTCTGGTCCTCGTTAAGCAATTTGTCGTATGAGTTCAGGCGGGCCTTACCCTTGGCCTGCCGTGCCTTCGGTGCCATACGCACCCATTCCAATTCGCGTTCCAGAGTCTTCCGACGTTTGCTGGCTGTCTTTTCCTCCTGTTCCATGCGTTTGGTTTTCTGTTCCAACCAAGAGGAATAGTTGCCCTTCCAAGGAATACCTTCACCGCGGTCAAGCTCCAGAATCCATCCGGCCACGTCATCCAAGAAATAACGGTCGTGCGTCACGGCAATAACCGTGCCTTCGTACTGGTTCAAATGCTGCTCCAACCAGTCGATGCTTTCAGCATCCAAATGGTTGGTCGGCTCGTCGAGCAGCAATACGTCCGGCTTCTGCAGCAAGAGGCGGCAAAGTGCCACGCGTCGACGTTCTCCTCCCGAAAGGTTTTCCACCGGTTGGTCGGCAGGCGGACAGCGCAAGGCATCCATGGCACGTTCCAGTTTGCTGTCTAAGTTCCAGGCATCCGTGGCGTCGATGATGTCCTGCAGTTCCCCCTGGCGGGCAAACAAGGCATTCATCTTATCTTCATCCTCATAATATTCCGGAAGACCGAATTTCTGGTTGATTTCTTCATATTCCGTCAGGGCATCCACGATAGGCTGTACACCCTCCATGACCACTTCCTTCACGGTTTTGGACGGATCCAACTGCGGTTCCTGAGGCAGATACCCCACGCTGTACCCCGGCGAGAATACCACTTCGCCTTGGAAATCCTTGTCCAGTCCTGCGATAATTTTCATCAAGGTGGATTTTCCGGAACCGTTTAAACCGATGATGCCGATTTTAGCCCCATAGAAGAAACTCAGGTAGATGTTCTTCAATACTTGTTTGTTGGTCTGGCGGATGGTCTTACTCACGCCGACCATGGAGAAAATGATTTTCTTGTCGTCTACTGTTGCCATAAGTTGTTTTTGTTTTTATGGAGTTAAATGAATAATCCGATGGAAAGCAATGCCCCGAACAGGAAGATGTTGCGTGCTGTTTCGCCTAACACCCCGTTCAGTTCCCGGCCTCGCTTAAGCCCCGTCATACGTCTCCAAGTGACGGTATGCGGTATGAGATAACACACCGGAAGGAGGGCTGCCACAGGTTTCCCTGCTAACCACATCGTCTGGCAAAGTCCCACAGCCGCAATGCCGAGCCAAAGATAAAGATTTTCTGAGGCTTTTTCGCCTATTCGTACGACTAAAGTGATTTTTCCGCCAACTTTGTCGTTGTCGCGGTCACGATAGTTGTTCACCACGAGCAAACAGTCTATCGCCAGACCGCAGGCCAAAGACAACGCCCATACCTCGGGCACGACCGTACCGCTCTGCAGATAGTACGTGGCACCTACCGGGATGAGACCGAAAAACACCAGTACGAGCAGGTCGCCCAACCCGAGGCGGGCCATACAGGTGGTATAAAGAAAACAGAACACCACGCAGCACACACCGACGAGCACCATCGTCCATCCGCCGTACCACACCAACGGCAAGCCGGTGAGGCAGGAGAGGAGCGTAGTGCAAATGATTCCCCGGCGCATGGCAGGCAATGTAATCCAACCTTCGGCACAGGCGCGTTTCGGACCAAGACGCTTCTCGTCGTCCAACCCTTTCTGGAAATCGTAATAATCATTGATGAAATTGGCATCGATTTGCATGAGGAATGCAAAAAGGAAGCACAATAAGGCCGGAACCGGACGGAAGAATCCGTCGTTCCAAGCAGCCGAAACCCCAATCATGACCGGCACGGCCGCTCCCGTCAAGGTCTTGGGACGTGCGGCCAACATCCATGCATGCGGTGAGTTCGTAGAGATATGAGACATATTTGCCATGGGTTAAGAATCACTATGATTTTTCTCTTCGGGGATTTCTCCTTTTGGGAACCGTTCGATGGTTGCTGTGGCTAGACCGGCCTTCGGACCGTCGTCTGCCCTCCAAGTCATAACATGCATTTTCTTTTTTGTTCCATTCCACCGGACGTGTACGGTCGAAAAGCTTGTCAGCCAAGTCCGTTCTTCCGATGCGACGCAGTTCCGCTTTTATTTTTGGCTGTTCTTCCGGCTTGTACCAGAAGAAGAACATCCGTTGTGCCAGTTTCTCGCGAGGCGATTTCGCGCTATATACCGGTTCGAGCGTATAAGGATGGTAGCCTGTGGCCCAAGCCTCAGTGCTCACGGTCATGGGAGTGGGCGTAAAGTCTTGCACCTGTTCCAGTTGGAAGTCCATCCTTTTCGTCAGCACGGCCAACTCCGCCATGTCTTCTTCCGTGCAACCCGGATGGCTACTGATGAAGTAAGGGATGATTTGTTGGCGCAGCCCGGCTTCCCGGTTAATTCGATCGAATATGTCCTTAAACTCCCCAAATAGCCGGAAAGAGGGTTTACGCATCAGCTCAAGCACACGCTCCGACGTGTGTTCCGGAGCAACCTTCAGCCGGCCGCTTACATGACGCGTAATCAGTTCACGGGTGTATTCGGCATTCACTTGGTTGATACGTGCGTCTTTTGCATCATGCAAAAGCAAGTCGTAACGCACCCCGCTGCCGATATAGCTCCGCTTGATGCCGGGCAAAGCGTCTACGGCATGGTAAATGTCCAACAAAGCCGTGTGGTCGGTATTCAGGTTCGGGCATATTTCCGGATGGATGCACGACGGGCGCTTGCACCTCTCGCACGCCTTCAGGTTTTTCCCCTTCATGCCGTACATGTTGGCCGAAGGGCCGCCCAAATCTGAAAGGTTGCCTTTGAAATCGGGCATCTCCGTGATTTGCCTTACTTCTTTGAGGATGCTTTCCTTGCTGCGGTTGACGATGAACTTGCCTTGATGGGCAGAAATCGTGCAGAACGCACATCCTCCGAAACATCCCCGGTGCAGGTTCACCGAAAACTTGATCATCTCGTACGCCGGGATGCGCTTTCCCTTGTATTTGGGATGGGGCAGGCGGGTGTAGGGCAAATCGAACGAATGGTCTATTTCATCCTGCGTCATCGGCGGATAGGGTGGATTGACCACTACATACCGTCTGCCGGTGGGTTGGATGATGCGCTGCGCGTGGTATTTGTTGCTTTCTTCCTCAATATGCCGGAAATTTTCGGCCTGCGCCTTCATGTCTTTCAGACAGGTCTCGTGGGCGTGTAGGATGAGGTCGTCGGGAACGATTCCGCCGGGAATATCCTCCTTATTATATATAGATACCGTTTGGGGAATGCAATGCCCATGCGTAATCACGTCGCGGAAAGTCTTCATGCCGACGCGGGCCGTACCGTCCTCCGCGTAATCCAGATGGGCATTTCCGTCTTCTATGGCCATCTGCAGATGGTTTGAAATTTCCACCACCGCCTTTTCTCCCATACCATATATAATCATGTCGGCTCCGCTGTCGCATAAGATGGACGGGCGGAACCGTTCCTGCCAATAATCATAATGCGTCAGGCGGCGTAGAGAGGCTTCTATCCCCCCCAGTATGACCGGCACATCGGGATAAAGCTGTTTCAGGATCTGGCTATACACTATCGTGGGGTATTCCGGACGAAGGTCGTGCCGCCCGTCCGGCGAATATGCGTCCTCGCTCCGCAGGCGGCGGTTGGCCGTGTATTTGTTCACCATCGAATCCATGCAACCTGGAGCCACACCGAACCACAGGCGCGGCCGTCCCAGTTTCTTGAAATCGCGGAAATCACCGTGCCAGTCCGGTTGGGGAACAATCGCCACCCGGTAGCCTTCGGCCTCCAAAATGCGCCCGATGACAGCTGCACCGAACGATGGATGATCCACGTAAGCGTCTCCGGAAAACAAGATAACGTCCACATCATCCCATCCCCGCAACTCCATTTCTTTTTTGGTCGTGGGGAGCCAGTCAGTCAAACGGAAATCTTTCATCAAGGTCTCCTTTTCCTTTATTCTTCCAATATGTTTGCTTGTTCTATCTCTTGATGCGTTTTCAACCAGTTTACGTATAATTTGACTAACTGGTTCAATCCGAACGCCTTCATGTTGTCATGGAAAAGCACGCCTTGGCACAAATCGACAAGGTCTGCCTTGTCCGGTTCAGCCTCTATCAGGGCACGGACGTTCAGGCGCAGTTTCTCCAACACCATCTCGTCAATGATGCCGCTACTGTCCACCAACTGTTGGAAAAGCCCGTATCTTTCAATCGTTTTGAGATTCTCGTCGGTGACGAACATCTGACGTGAACCTTTGGCATTGGTCTGTATCTCGTACATATTCTTCTATTTTTAGACATTACGGTACAAAGATAGTGAAAGGCGAGCGCAGTTCCAAGCCAAAAGCTTGCTTTTGAACGAAAGACTGCCGAGCCGCATCCTATCTTCGTGAAACAAAGATAGTGAAAGGCGAGCGCAGAGGCAAATGAAAATGTTTTTTTCTGATTGGGCTTAGATTGATTTTCGCATCTCCTTAGTGTGATTTTCGGGCAAGGGACGGTTGCTCTCTTAGGAAGAGATAAAC
>NZ_CFQRNQ010000018.1:0-68837 GCF_986071375.1 Paraprevotella sp.
TCCTTTTCCGCATAGCAAATTTATATGGCTATCCCCACTAAAAATCTACTGAGCCATAAAATAATGATACAATGAAAATTTAGGGATTTTACTACTTTATTCTCTTGCAAAAAATTAACTTTGCATACTATAGGAATACAATGTTCAAAAAAGGAGGTGAAGAAACAGACAGTAAAATGAATGAGACGCAAAAAAAGGACAGCATGCTCGACAAGGCTGCATTTCATTAATCCGAGTAAGAATCTACCGCGTTGGAATACGCGGCATATTAACAAACCGAGAAAGCGTTCCATTCCATAACTTGAAATGAACATATAAAATATTGAGCTTTTAGCTCTTGTTCTTCTTTTGTCGAATACCGCCAAACATTCACTGCATAAGAACAAGCAGACTGGGAGTTCACGCCAATAAGGCGTGAGCTATTCTGTTGCTTGTATGCAGAAGGTCACTTGGCGGTAACCCAACAAAAGGCAATCTAAAGAATGGTTGCACGCCTTTTTCATAACCCAAACATCAATATGAAAAATATATTACTTGTATTATTAACCACCTTCTGTATAGGACAGAAGACCTTTGCTTATGACTGTGCCGTTGGCGGAATTGCCTATAACCTAAATTACAATACAGCCTCCGTAACTTATTTTAGTATGGAGTACAACCACGGTTACTATTTCCGAGAAGTCAAAATCCCAAGCCACATAACATACGACGGAACGACCTACACCGTTAACACGATTGCAGAAAATGCGTTCATCAACTGTACCAAATTGACATCCATCACAATCCCGAGCACCGTCACTTATATCCATGGCGAAGCATTCGCCGGTTGCAGTTCACTATCCGAACTGACCATCGAAGACGGTAAACAACCATTATTCCTGGATGCCAAAACCACCGGATTTAAATATTACAGAGAGGGGGTGTTTGCCGATTGCAGAATAAATAAATTATACCTTGGCAGAGACTTGCAGTACAACGAAAGCGAAGAATGGCCTTCAACACAATACTACCCTCCGTTTTACAATGATGTCCCCAAAGATAACAAAAACACACTATACGACGTCACCATAGGAAAGGATGTCACGACAATCCCGTCCCAACTGTTCTACTCTTTTGAGAGACTATCTTCCATCACCCTGCCAGATTCCCTCCAAACGATAGGACGCACCGCTTTTGCGAACACAGGCATCTCGGACATTGAAATCCCACAAGCCGTCAAGAGTATAGGTTCCTACGCTTTCAGCGGCTGCAAGAAGTTATGTACCGTCGTATTGCCGGACTCTGTTTTTTCGATAGAAGAAGGTACTTTTTATAACTGCGAACAGTTGATTACCATCAATCTGCCGCCCTGCTTAAAGACGCTTGCTCCTTCTGCTTTTTCGGGTTGCAAACGGTTGAATACGGAAATCCCTGTCGGAATGGACAGTATAGGTCCGGGGGCACTGAATAATTGCTCTTCACTAACCAAACTGTGGATACCCAACGTGGGAAATGCCGACTTCGGACTTGCAGGATGTACAAGTTTAGACAGTATCAATATCAGAAGTGCAAAAACAATACCTAACGGCCTATTCTCAAACCTACCTGCCCTCAAATACTTGGAAATACCATTTACCCAAAACAACCTGGGCATGTTCTTTGGCAGTTCATGCGACAACACAAAAGGCGAATACCTCCCCATCACCCAATACTCCGAAAACGGAAAGAGCCACACCTACTATATCCCTAAGGCATTGGAAGAAATCGTGATTGCAGACGGAAGCGAGACATTGGCATACGGAGCATTCTATAATTGCTCCATGCTTAGAAAAGCTACATTGCCAAGCACCCTGAACGGCATTAAAGAAAAAGCATTCTACGGCTGCGAAGGGCTGACGGACATATACGTAAAACGCGCCCTGCCTCCCGTTGCCTACTCCGGGACATTCGAGGGGGTAAATTTGTTCGCCTGCACCTTACATGTACCATACGGAAGCAAACAATACTACGAGAAAGCCACTGGATGGAAAGACTTTTACTTCATAGAAGAAGAGGCGCCAATAAAGATAGACGTGACGAAAAACATAATGAACGCTGGAGAAATACTCGGGCTCACGGAATACCAATATGGCGACAATGTAGAACTTGAAGCCATAGCCCATAGTGGATATACGTTTTCCGCCTGGACTGAAAACGGAAACATACTGACTACCGACAGGCTATGTTCATTTGTTGCAGAAAGCAACCGAAAGCTGATAGCCGTATTTGTCCCTACTCTCGACTCCAACCTGATACAAGCTTCCCCGGAAAACACAAAAGTCAGCTTTACGTGGGAAAAAGAAGCGGACGCAGCGTCGTATAAACTTACCGTATACGAGGACGCAGCAATGACAATCGTAGTCGGAAGCCAAAGTTTTGACGCCAATGGAAATATCTTATCACGAAGTACCTCCGATTCAATCTCTACCGTATTTAAAAATTTGACAGAACAACATGATTATTATTACAGTCTCAAAACTTACTCGAAAAACGGAGAAGTACTATCCCATTATATAGGATTGTTTTCCACGTCATCTGAAACAAGCATCCAAAAGATGGAAACAAACGGACACAATCCGGACATTACCGGTTATTACGACCTCAATGGACGGAAACTGGATGCCCCCGGAAAAGGCATTCACATCATCCGCTATTCCGACGGGACGACACAAAAACGGATCGTGGACTGACGTTTCCCGTCCCTCTCATCCCCATGCGGCCACCCTTTGCGTATGCAAAACGGTGGCCGTAAAACTTATACAAACGACACTTTGAAAGCGCACCCTTCCGGTTAACCTTCAAAAAGGAAGCAAACCATACAGATTTCAGCCATTCATTGGGATTCAAAGCCCGTAATTTAGAGTAAAATTTCGCATAAACATGCAAAAAGCTTCTCTTTTCTCTGCATAAATCCTGCATATATGCAAATCAATCTCAGCCGAACGGAAATTCATTCGGCTGAAAGCGATTTTCCGTTCGGCGCACAATGAAAGCAAGTCCTACGCCAACCATGCCACAAGTCGTTGGAAACGGGAATAAAAACAAGCCGTAAACCGTCTTTCCACCTCTAATTGAAACGGAAAAACCTCCAAAAACAGAAAACAGAATGACAACGAAACAGGCTCACCGCTTTCCCGACCGTAAAACCGTACGCACAAACCTCCGGCACGGCCGACAAAAGAACGGGACAAGACCTTCTTTCGTTACAAAACGATAAAAAACCGCCGCACGAGAATCCGTTATTTCCATCCCTCCCCTCTTCCGGACCGAAATAACGGATTCTCGGACAACCGGATTTAACATTTTGACACTTTGCCCATGCCGTGCCACTGCATAAAAAGTGGTATATTTGTACCGTCATGCCACCGGACCGTACTGGAGCCTCCATGGGCATACACAAGAAACAAACCATCAAACCGCATCATCATGAAACAATCCATCGTAACAGGCATGGGAGAAGCCTTGTGGGACATGTTGCCCGAAGGCAAGAAAATAGGAGGCGCACCGGCCAATTTCGCCTACCACATCTCGCAATTCGGAATAGACAGCCGGGTAGTGAGTGCCGTGGGAAGGGACACGGCGGGGAGCGAGCTATTGGAGAACTTACGGGACAAATCGCTGAAAGGACTTATTGAGAAAACGGACTTCCCCACAGGAAGCGTAGAGGTGGAAGTGGACGAAAAGGGCATCCCCTGCTACAACATCCGGGAAGACGTGGCATGGGACCATATCCCCTTCACGCCGCAAACGGCAGAACTGGCCCGCCAGACGCAAGCCGTATGTTTCGGTTCGTTGGCCCAACGGCATCCCGCCTCACGCTCCACCATCCACCGGTTCCTTGACACCATGCCGGACGGGGACGGGCAATACAAGATATTCGACATCAACCTCCGGCAAGGTTTCTACACACAGGAAATCATCTCCACCAGTCTGCAAAAGTGCAACATCCTTAAAATCAACGACGAAGAACTCGACATCGTGACACGTCTGTTCGACTTGCCCGGTACGAATCAGGAAGCAAGATGCAGGACGCTGCTGAAGCGATACGCGCTGAAGGCTTTGATTCTCACCTGCGGCGCACGAGGCAGCTTCGTATTCACCCCGGAAGAGACATCCTATCGAGACACCCCGAAAGTGGAAGTGGCCGACACCGTAGGTGCAGGCGACTCCTTCACAGCCGCCTTCACGGCCGCCATCCTTTCCGGAAAAAACATCCGTGAAGCACACCGCCTCGCAGTGGACGTTTCAGCTTACGTATGTACGCAAAAAGGAGCCATGCCCCTGCTCCCCGAGAGATTCACGAAACAGATATAAGACGACGGGACAAAAAGAAGAGTGTGCCGCAAGAAACACATCCCTTGCGGCACACTCTCTTTCACAATCCCATATCTCACTCGACTTCCCACTCGAAAACACCGGCCGAATTGTCCTCCGGCAACACGACTTCCAACTTCATGGCCGTAGTCTGCACCGGCGTGAATTCCACCGTGTTGGGCACGCCTTTTTTCGTCCCGTACGTGACGGTTGCCGACACCGGTGTCCAACCGCCCTGTCCGTCCTTGTAATACAGTTTCCAACTTTGGGGCACTCGGCAACCACCCCACGGCTCGTCATCGAACCAATATACGGTGGAGGAAGACACTTCCGTCGGTTTCGGGAACTCGTAAGTAATCCACTCCGTCGAGTTCTTTTTCGGCCACCAATGATAGTAGGCCATGGAACGGTCGTTCTCGTCCGCCGGAACCAAACGGTCGTTAATGGCAGACAAGGCCGTAGTCTTGTGCGAAGCGTCCACACGGCTCTCCGAGGCCAAGGTTGCCGGCATGGACGGGCTTGTCGCGCTCACCTCCTGCGGCAGCCATACCATCATGTTACCGGTTCCCCTGTGCGCCCAGGCATAATAAGGAATAAGCGTCAGTTCGACATCCGAAGCCGTCAGACGGCCTTCGGCATCATAGCCCAACACCTGCGCACCCGTCTTGATTTCCGTCAGGCCGCAAAGCATATCCGGTTTCTCTACCGTCTCGAACTGCGGGCGGCGGTTCACCAACACACTCATGATGTCGAAATCATTGTCGGGCCACTCGGCACAGTACACCAACGGGCCGCGCTCCACAGCCACACGCCCGCGGTCGGCCTCCACTTTGGCGTGTGCTTTCACCACGCGAGGTTCCATGTCGAAATGCACTTCCACCTTGTCGCCCTTCTTCCATCGGCGTTCTATCGTGAAATAACCGTCCTGCAATCCGCTTTCCACCGGTTGGCCGTTCACTTTCACACTGTATCCCAAACGCTTGCCGTCGCTGTAACGGTACAAATCGCTCGGTACGACTTGTCCGCGCACCCAACCGGGGATACGGATTTTCAGGGCAAACACACCGGCCTTGTTCTTCTTCACACTCACGGCCACGTCGCCATCCCAAGGATAACGGGTTTGCTGCTCCAGAACGACCCCTTTCTTGTCCACCTCAAGGTTGGCTTCGTTGGACATGAACAGGTTGACATATACGTCCTTATCCTTCACGGCATATACATAACCGGGCAAGGAAGGGATGAAACGGCAAATGTTGGACGGACAACAGGCGCAACCGAACCAAGGCTGGCGCTGATGCTGCCCCCGGCTCTCCAACGGATTGGGATAGAAGAAACCGCCGCCGTCCAACGAAACGCCCGAAATCAGCCCATTATATAAGGTACGTTCCAATACATCATAATATTTGGATTCCCCGTGCAGGAGGAACAAACGGTAATTGACATAGACGTTGCCGATGGCCGCGCACGTCTCGCAATAAGCCGACATGTTGGGCAGTTCATAATTCGCACCGAAAGCCTCGCCGTTGGCCGTAGCCCCGATACCGCCGGTGATGTAATACTTCTTGCCCACGATATTGTCCCAAATCCGGTCGATGGCATGGATGTAAGCCGTATCGCCCGTGAGGGCTGCCACATCGGCCATCCCGGCATACATGTAAGTGGCCCGCACGGCATGCCCTACGGCTTCGTCCTGCTCCACCACGGGCTTGTGCGCCTGGCTGTAAGCGTCGCGCCGAGAAGTATGGCCGCGTTGGTCAAGGAAGAACTTCGCCTCGTCCAGGTACTTGCGGTCGCCCGTCACGATATAGAGTTTGGCCAAGGCCATTTCGGCTATCTGATGGCCGGGCACACGTACCAGTTGCCCCTCCTCCGGACCGATTTCACGACACACGCAGTCGGCATAACGGATGGCAACATCCAGAAAGTTCCGTTTTCCCGTGGCTTGGTAATGCGCAATGGCACCCTCCACCATGTGACCGAGGTTATAAAACTCGTGGCTCAAGTCCTCTACTTTTTCCCAACGCTTGCTGCCCGCCCATTCGTGCGGATGCTTGGGATTCATCGTGCGGCTCGTGTACAGGTAGCCATCCGGCTCCTGCGCTGCCGCCACAATGACTAGCACGCTGTCGATATACGATTTCAGTTTCTTGTCCGGATAGGTCTGCAGCAAATAGCTTGCGCCTTCTATCGTCTTGTACACGTCCGTATCGTCGAACGGAAAACCTTCCACCTTGTAATTTTCGCTTGGATGAGCCGCTTTGACAAAGTTTTCATACCGGCCGGACTCTTCGCATTTACTGAAGGCCAAAGGAATCGTAACCTCACGGCTCGCCTTCAAGCGTTGTCCCCAAAAGGAATCCGTCACCTTGACGGACGTGAAAGGTACGGGAGAATAAGGATAACCGTGGCGCACGTCTTGCGCCTGCATGTTCCATGCCACGGAGAACACACAAACGGCAGTCAGCAATCTTTTCTTCATGGTGAGTTAAGATAATTTTATTGGTTTCGTGGGCAAAGTTAGCAAAACTAATTATCTTTGCAGCATGAAACCATAAAATTATTAACCCATGAGAAACAAAATCTTCTTTTTGAAACGAACCGCATGGACTTTCTGCACCGTTGCTTTTTCCATTGCCATCCACGGGCAAAACACGGCACAAATCACGGAAGTGCCGTTTACCCAAGTACAAATCCAGGACGCGTTCTGGTCTCCGCGCATCGAGACGAACCGCACGGTGTCCATTCCCTCGGCTTTCCGGGAATGCGAGAAGAACGGACGTTTCGACAACTTCGCCATCGCAGGCGGACTGAAAGAGGGCGAGCACCGGGGCGACTTTTCGTTCGACGACACCGACCCGTATAAAATCATCGAAGGGGCTTCTTATTCGTTGGCCGTGAAGTACGATGCACGTTTGGATGCCTATCTGGACAGCGTCATCGCACTGATTGCCGCCGCGCAGGAATCCGACGGTTACCTGACCACTTGCGTGACCAACCGTTGTACCCGTCTTTCGGGTTGGTGGGGAACACACCGTTGGGAGAAAATCAACAGCCACGAACTTTACAATTCAGGACATCTTTACGAAGCTGCCGTGGCACACTATCGCGCCACGGGCAAACGTTCCCTATTGGACGTGGCTATCAAAAACGCAGATTTGGTATGCCGTGTATTCGGCCCTAATGAAGGACAGAAACATGTGCCTTCGGGACATCCTATCGTGGAAATGGCACTGGCCAAACTCTACAAAGTCACCGGAAAAGAAGAATATCTCCGTACAGCCCGGTATTTCGTGGAAGAAACGGGACGGTGCACCGACGGGCACGCTCCCAGCGCATACAGCCAGGACCACAAGCCCATCCTCGAACAGGATGAAATCGTAGGCCATGCCGTACGGGCCGGTTACCTGTATTCCGGTGTAGCCGACGTGGCCGCACAGACCGGAGACACGGCTTATTTCCATGCCCTTACGCGCATTTGGGAAAACATGGCCGGGCGCAAGCTCTATATCACGGGCGGCATCGGCTCCCGTGCCCAAGGCGAAGGCTTCGGCCCGGATTATGAACTGAACAACCATACGGCCTATTGCGAGACTTGCGCCTCCATCGCCAACGTGTACTGGAACCACCGCATGTTCCTTGCTACGGGCGACTCCCGGTACGAGGATGTACTGGAACGTGCTCTCTACAATGGGGTAATTTCGGGCGTGTCGCTCAGCGGCGACCGCTTCTTCTACGATAATCCGTTGGAAAGCATGGGGCAGCATGGACGGCAAGCTTGGTTCGGTTGCGCCTGCTGTCCGGGCAATATCACCCGTTTCATGGCTTCCGTTCCTAATTACATGTATGCCACACAAGGCAAGAATGTCTTTGTCAACCTATATATACAAAGTACGGCCAATCTCTCTACGTCCCAAAATAAAATAGAAATCCGCCAGACGACGGATTATCCATGGGACGGGAAAATCTGCATGGCCATACATCCAGAGAAGAAGCAGACCTTTGCCCTGCGGTGCCGCATACCGGGATGGGCACAAGGCCGTCCGGTACCGATCGACCTGTACCACTACACCGGAAAAGGGAAGGGCTACACCATACAAGTCAACGGAAAGGACGTGGATTTCCATGTGGAAAACGGTTATGCCGTCATCTTGCGGAAATGGAAGAAAGGCGACACGGTAGAACTGGATTTCCCGATGGACGTACGCCGGGTGGAAGCCCGTGTCGAAGTGGAGGACGACCGGGGAAAAGCCGCCATCGAACGGGGCCCCATCGTCTACTGCATAGAAGACAAAGACCAACCGGACAGTTTGATTTTCAACAAAGTCATCCCTGCCGGGACGGCAATCTCCGCCACTTACGCCCCGGACATGCTTAACGGCATCGTCACATTGGAAGGCACGGCCCAAGCCGTCGGACGTGACGGAAAGACGACGGACGTACCGTTCAAAGCCATTCCTTATTCCGTATGGAACAACCGTGGCGCGGCACAAATGGCCGTATGGATTCCCACATCGCCGGAATATGCCCGTCCCGAACCTTTGCCAACCATCGCCAGCCGGGCACGCACGCTGACGATTCAAGCACCTATCCAGAAAGACGCCCCCGAATCCGCCGCCACGGAAGGCTGGGCTTGGGGCGTAAACGACCAATGGGAACCGAAACGTTCGTCGGACACGTCCAAACCTTACCATTACTGGTGGCTCAAACGCGGCACGGAAGAAACGTTGGCCTACGACTTCGACCAAGCTTACACCGTATCGGGCGTAGAAGTGTACTGGCTAGACTTCGACCATTACGACGGCAACTTCCGTATACCCGCCTCGTGGAAACTCTATTATAAAGACGGTGACAGTTGGAAAGAAGTGGAAGCCACTACGCCGTACACCACGACCAAGGACGCCTACAATCGTCTCGACTTCAAGCCGGTAAAGACCACCGGACTGAAAATCTCCGCGCAACTCCAAAAGGGGGAATCGGGCGGCGTGCTAGAGTGGAAAGTTATTCCGGCCACTGAATAGCCCACAAATAGCCCTACCATGACTCTAACTTACATCTACCACAGCGGCTTCATGCTCGAAGGCCTATCGGCCATCCTGATTTTTGATTTCTGGCGGGATGCCGACAACGGTATCGTGGAACGGACACTGTCCACAACGCATAAACGCGTCTACTTTCTGGCCAGCCATTTCCATCAGGACCATTTCAATCCGGAAATCCTGAACCTGCCCGTACCCCACGGGGAAAAGAAAGTCATCCTCTCCCGCGACATCTACCGTCGGCGGCGTGCCGGAACGGAAGGCGTAACGGCATACCTGAGACGGAGAGAAAGCTACCGCGACGACCTCATCACGGTACATGCTTTCGGTTCCACCGATTCCGGCGTATCTTGGTCTGTTCATGTGGAAGACAAAGACATATTCCATGCAGGCGACCTGAACAACTGGCATTGGGCAGACGAATCCACGCCACAGGAAATCAAAAAACGGGAAGGTGACTTTCTGGCTATCCTGAACGACATCCGAAAGGAATGTACGGCTTTCGACCTGGTAATGTTTCCCGTAGACCCGCGTTTAGGCAGCGACTTTGCACGTGGCGCACGTCAATGGCTGCAACACATCCCCACCCGTTATTTTGCACCGATGCATTTCCCTCCGGCCCACGAAACGGCCATGGCATTCGGTCCGGAGGCGGAACAAATGCAAACCAGTTTCCTCTACATTCAAGAGGAAGGAGAGGCCATCGCCCGGTTCTGACCGGGTTTGCACATCCGGAAGAAAAGGCTTACCTTTGAAAATAAAAAGCAAAATTACAGCAAACTTACAGCCTATGAAATTTATCTCATGGAACGTCAACGGCCTGAGAGCCTGTTGCGAAAAAGGATTTAAAGAGTCTTTCGCCGCCTTGGATGCGGACTTCTTTTGCCTGCAAGAAACAAAAATGCAGGAAGGGCAGCTCGACTTGGAGTTTGAAGGCTACCGTTCCTACTGGAACTATGCGGAGAAAAAAGGATATTCAGGCACGGCTATCTTCAGCCGCCATGCCCCACTCAATGTCACATACGGCCTCGGCTTGGAGGAACACGACAGGGAAGGACGCGTCATCACGCTTGAAATGCCTGACTTTTTCTTAGTCACGGTCTACACGCCCAACTCGCAGGACGGACTGAAACGTCTGGATTACCGCATGCAGTGGGAAGAAGCATTCCGCACCTACCTCTTGCAACTGGATGCCCGGAAACCGGTCATCGTCTGCGGCGACTTGAACGTGGCGCACCGCGAAATCGACCTGAAAAATCCGAAATCGAACCGTAAGAACGCTGGCTTTACAGACGAAGAACGGGAAAAATTCGGCATCTTGTTGGACAGCGGTTTTACAGACACGTTCCGTTTCTTCTATCCCGACCGCGAAGGCATCTACTCGTGGTGGTCTTACCGTTTCAAGGCCCGGGAAAAGAATGCAGGGTGGCGTATCGACTATTTCTTAGTGTCCAAACGACTGGAAGCGCAACTCAAAAGCGCAACCATACACACCGAGATTTTCGGTTCCGACCATTGCCCGGTGGAGGTAGACTTGTTCTGACCCGTCAGCCACTTTATATCGAAAAAGAGCCGTTCCCGTATGCCTTTGCACACTCCGGAAACGGCTCTCTTCGTATCTGGCAGGTATTACCCCAATACCCTGCGTGCCCCTACATACCGCCGGTCATAATAGCCATCGGAAGAAGAATTAATACAAATACCTTTGCGCCCTGCATGGATGAATTCAAACTCACCGGTTTCTTCATCCACATCCGTCACGATACCCACGTGTCCGATGGTCTTCTTGGAACGCGTACCGGTGAAAAATACCAAATCCCCTTGCTGCAAGTCGCGGCGGTCGTCTATCTTGACTCCTTCTCTAAACTGGGAACGCGAAGAACGCGTCAAACAGATATTCAAAGACTTAAAGACATAAGTAGTGAAACCGGAACAATCAAATCCGCGCTTAGGATTCATTTGCCCGTAACGGTAAGGCACTCCGATAAACTCTTTGGCTTTCTCTACGACATCTTGGCCGGTGACTGAATCCTCCCTTATTTCTTCCGATAATAACGTCTGGGCAGAAACAGGGGACACACCAAACAAAGCACACAAGACAAGCAGAGACCAAAGAAACCGCATCATTATTTTAATGTTAATTTTAAGGGTTCAACATGAAATTCGATGCCAAAAATACACCTTTCCATGCAGAACCCCAATAAATTACACATCTTTTAAGAGCCTTTAAGGCTATGGACATCAGTGAATCGTAACCATGGTAGCCCCGAACCCATACTCGCGGAACGAAGCATCCTGATAGGTACAACCTTTGTAAGCACGTTTCAATTCTTTCAAGAGTTCGCTGCGCAACACGCCTTCCCCCTTACCATGGATGAACACTATTTTCTGTCCTTTGTTTTTCTGATTCTCGTCCATCACACGGCGGAACTCTTTTATCTGGCAGTCCAACATCTCCTTGTTGGAAAGCCCGGCGGTATTGTCCAACAATTCATTGATATGCAAGTCTATTTCTATGATGCCGTTCTTCGGTTGCTCCGCCTTGCGGGCCGGCTGACGCACCGGACGCTCGTCGGTTGCCTTTTTCAGCAAAGCATCCTTTAGCTGTTCTGCATTGACAAAAACCGTACGGGCAGGCACGTCATCCTTCACCACGTCATACACCAAGGCATTATCTTCAAAAAAATCCGAGGGTTGGAACGTATGCAACTTATAGAACTTCACGGTATCTATCCGCAATTCCACCTGTACGGCCGGTTTGAGCAGAAAAGTCTTCTCCTGTTTATAGGCCAGGCATTGCACACAGACGCGCTCCATGTCGTTCAACACCGAACGGTCGAATTCCTCCATGAAGAGCTTGGTGTTCGGTTCCACTGTCCCTTGAAAACGTACACGCCATCCCGTACCCTCCACACTCATGTAAAGGAAAGTGACGTAATAGTTACTGTCGTTTACCAAATAAGCCTCGAAAGACGTAGTGGTCATTTCTTTGGGATTCATCGGCACGTAAGCCAGAAAAACGTTCAACTTGTCACCGTTCCGGCGTTCCTGTGGTTTCGGTACGAATGTCACAGGACGGTCGTCCTCATCTTCATCACGAAACTGTCCGGCCGTTCGTTCTCCGACAAGTTTCTTCTTGTCGTGCGTACCGGTGTTCACCTTGGCTATGTTATAATCGTCAGTCTCTACCACGACACACTCACGTACGGGCATCGGAATGTCGAAACCGTCTTCATCCCGCACCAACACCGTATCTTTGTCTTGGAAGCCGCTCACGATGCCGCCCCCCACTTCGCTCAAAAACCTTACTTTATCTCCGATTTTCATATCTTCCATGTTTTATTCGTCAAACAAATATACGGCAAAGCGCAAAGAGTACAAAATCCGACTGCCGCCTTTATGCTTTTTTATCCCAAACACCCGTCCCACTTCGACAAATATGCCTAACTTTGCCACTTTAAAACAATCAACTCCAATGGAAGAAACCAGACACATCCAGATTAAAGACTTCAACTACAATCTGCCCGAGGAACGTATCGCAAAATTCCCCCTAACCGAACGGGATCAATCCAAACTGTTGGTGTACCGTCACGGAACGGTGGGCGAGGACACGTTCACTTCGTTGCCGGACTATTTGCCCCAAGGCGCCCTGATGGTATTCAACAACACGAAAGTCATACAGGCGCGGTTGCATTTCCACAAAGATACCGGCGCGCTCATCGAGGTGTTCTGCCTGGAACCGGTCCGTCCGCACGACTACGCGCTGATGTTCCAACAAACCGGTCGTTGCAGTTGGCTTTGCCTTGTGGGCAATCTGAAAAAATGGAAAAGCGGCAGCTTATCCTGCCCCGTGGAAATCGGCGGACGCAGCATCACCTTGAAGGCTACCCGGGGCGAGAATCGCGGCACCAGCCACTGGATTGATTTTGAATGGGACGACGAACAAACGACTTGGGCTGAAATTTTGGAAGCCGTGGGCGAACTGCCCATCCCGCCCTACCTGAACCGCGAGACACAGGAAAGCGACAAGACGACCTACCAGACGGTGTACTCTAAAATCAAAGGCAGCGTAGCTGCCCCCACGGCCGGCCTCCATTTCACAGAACGCGTGTTGGCCGATTTGGATGCCCACGGCATCGACCGCGAGGAAGTGACGCTCCACGTCGGGGCGGGCACGTTCAAACCGGTGAAAAGCGAAGAAATAGCCGGGCACGAGATGCACACGGAATACATCTGCGTACATCGTAGCACGATAGAGAAACTGTTGGCCCACGGCGGCGCATGCATTGCCGTGGGTACGACTTCGGTGCGCACCCTTGAGAGCTTATATTACATAGGTGTGGCATTGGACGGAAATCCCGACGCATCGGAGGAGGAGCTGCACGTACCGCAGTGGATGCCTTACGAGTATGCTGCACGGACGCGCCCTGTAGGAAGCCCCGACAACGGACATCCGGAAGCACTCACTACACTGCAAGCCCTACAGAACGTATTGGATTATCTGGACCGTCACGGACTGACAGCCCTGCACACCAGTACGCAAATCATCATAGCTCCCGGATACGAATACCACATCGTGCGGATGATGGTCACCAACTTCCACCAACCGCAAAGCACGCTGTTGCTGCTCGTCTCGGCTTTCGTGCACGGCGACTGGCACACGATTTACGACTACGCCCTCGCCCACGATTTCCGTTTCCTCAGCTACGGTGACAGCTCATTACTCATCCCTTAACCCCCGCGAAACCTCATGATAGCTACACAAGAAGACAACCGGGAAGAGATGTTTCCCCTCGTGGATGAAGAGGGGAACATCATCGGAGCCGCCACGCGCGGCGAATGCCACAATGGCAGCAAATGCCTTCACCCCGTGGTGCACTTGCATGTGTTCAACAGCCGGGGCGAACTTTACCTGCAAAAACGTCCGCATTGGAAAGACATCCAACCGGGAAGATGGGACACGGCCGTAGGAGGCCACGTGGACTTGGGCGAAAGCGTGGAGATGGCCTTGCACCGCGAAGCGGAAGAAGAACTCGGCCTCACCGGCTTCACTCCCGAACGCCTCCCCCGCTATGTGTTTGAATCCGACCGCGAACGTGAATTGATCTTCCCACACCGTTGTTCTTACGACGGGAACATACGTCCCAGTGCGGAAACAGATGGCGGACGTTTCTGGAGCACGACAGAAATCCATGAAGCGATGGGAAAAGGTATCTTCACGCCCAATTTTGAAAGCGAATACAAGAGACTTTTCGGGAACGAACCAGACACGCTTTTGTGAATGGAATCTATAATCCATTACATTCTTTAACATCATCCGATGAAACAAAAGATCAGCTTCTGCGTATTCTTTATAAAAAGGGAAAGAACGGCCATGTCCTGACCACCGGAAACAGTTCCGCCCCTTGCAACATTAACCTCATGGAAAAGACAGAATTCGAAATAGCGGTATCCATGCTACGAGGCAAACTCGTAGACATCGCGCGTTTCTATTTGTCTGATGAGGACGAGGCGGAAGACATCGTACAAGAAGTCATGCTCAAACTTTGGCTTATCCGAGACCGGCTCGACCTGGAAAAGAACATTTCTCCCATGGGTATGACCGTCACCCGCAACCTTTGCATCGACCGTCTGAGGCGACTCAAAACCCATCCGCACGAAAGCCTGACGGGGCATGACGCGCCCGACGGACAGCGAAGTGCACAGGCTATGATGGAAGACCACGAAAATGCGGAATGGATGCGTGGTGCCGTCCGGAACCTGCCTGACAAATACCGGGCCGTGCTTCGCATGCGTCAGGTGGAACACATGGAAATGAGCGAGATAGCCCGTATCATCGGAGCAACGGAAGGCGTAGTCCGCACCGTATTGTCACGGGCAAGGAAACAAATGATGGAACAACTAAAGGTAAGGAGAGATTGAACATGACGACAAACAAAGAAGACATCAGACGATTGCTTGACCTCTACATGGAGGGAAAGACCTCGTTGGAAGAAGAAGCCCTACTGATGGAATATTTCCGTTCGCCGGATGCCGACAAGGATTTTGCTGACTTCAAAACCATGTTCAACCAATTCGACGAAGGCGAACCTTCTTTCACGGAAGAAGAACAGGAGAGGTGGATGCAGTCATGCCCACCGGAAGCAGCACCCGACTCTTCTGACCTCCAAGCCATTCTTCCGGCACATCCGAAGCACATACATTGTACAAGACAAACCTTCATACGGTGGATAGCGGTCGCCTCCATCGCAGCCGCATGTTTTTTCTTAGGAACCACCGTCTCGCGAAAGGAAGCTACACAGCCTACAAATTCCATCTCCATGCCCCCTACCGTCCTCACGGAAGTAAAGTGGAAAACCGATACGGTATTCATCGAAAAGCCAGTGCCCACTACGTTGACCGCCAAAATAATCACAATTCGGGACACAATTATCCTTCCTGCAAGCCACCCAAAAGGACAAATGTGGACAGCCCTCCCTACGGGGGAGGACACATCTACCACCAGAACGGGCTCAATACCCCAACCCGGCACCGCCCGACAAGACGCAGACACGGCAACCCAACAACAGGCCATGCCACACTTGGCCGACATTCAGGCCGAGTTCCAAAAGCAGAAAAGAAGAATGGACGAATTCTCCAAACAATATGAACATATCGACCCTTATTATGAAAACTTATATTAAATACTGGCTCATGGCCGTGATAACGGTCATAGCATGCACAAACCATGTACATGCCCAAGAGTTCTATCGGGAAAATGAAACAGCCATGCACATATTTCACAAGCTTGACCGAATGTTTCCCAAACGTTACTTGGAACAAAGATGGATGACCGGTGCCCAATATTGGGTACAGTACTGGTTCGAAGACCAAGAAGATTACGAAGAGCACCAACCCGCAATAGCAGAAATCTTCGACCAATTGAATGACATCCCATTTCTGCACAAGCACACGGAAGAAACAGACAGTGGCGACATCATACGGAAAACCTACGCCATATCACTACGTTCCGACATCCGGGGGCAACAAGACTTCCTCAAACTCGAAGTCAGCCCAACCGGCATATTTTTCTATTACCAAACCACAAACCGTTTCGCCCAAGCCGAAAATGATGCCATACCCGACCAAGCCATCAACGCAGAACTCGAAAAACTGTTCAACCAATATGTATCACGCAGAAAAACAGTCAAACAAGAAGTGCGTTTCCACGGAGCATACGGACGTGTAGTACACAACAAAGGATATAACAACGACCCGACGGCTTTTTCGGAGGGTTACCGGTACATCATCCCTAAATGTACCTGGGCAGACTACCGGCTGTTTTATGACCTCTTCCACAAATACCTCAAAAAAGATGTCATCTACGTGGCAAGCAACGACGTGTACTGGGAATACGAAGAAACCGGAATAAGAGTCCGCCAAGCCGACGGCCGCCCATTATATATGGGAGCCGCATGGAAAAACGACAAGTTATACCTTATCCGTTTGGAAGGATCGCACAACGGAAACGGAGTATTTCCCCGGGCTTGGGCAGAAGACAATCCGATATGGGATAGTTCATACGTCACAAAAAAATTGCAAAAAAACAGGCAAGCAAGACAGAAATAAGTTAATCCGTCCCCGCCACCTTGTGAAAGGCGACCGGGACTTTCTATTGATTAGGAAACAAGGGGTTATCAGGCTTTCTCTATTTCTTCCACCGACAAGCCCGTAGCACCGGTAATGGCCTCCACGGACAATCCCATGGCCTTTAACCTGTGGGCTATCTCCAAAGCCTTGGCATGCTCTCCTTCGGCACGCCCTTCCATGCGGCCCTCCGCACGCCCTTCTGCACGCCCCTCGGCACGTTCCGTATAAATATTGCTGCGCAAAATGACGATGTTATCCAGATGACGGTAATAAGCCTCTCGCTCGCCTTTTGTCATCCCGTCCACCTTCAGGCGTTCGCGTACCTCCGCCAATCCGGGAGCGTGGGCCGACTCGGAAATCTCACCCGTATTCAAATAGTAGATCCATTCCTCCAACGGGGTCTTGGCCACTTTGTTGAAGTCGTTCACCTTCAGGATATAATACTCCGGATAAAGTTGGCTCACGGCATCCACCTTGAAGGTCTGCCGTTGGAAAGGAGTCAGTTCCAGTATGTCGTTCTCATGGATGCCTCGAAATTCCGTCTTGCCATGGTACACGATATCCTTGCCATGCCCCAAGGAAAAATAAACAATGTTCACGCTGTACACCTTGCGCACGTTCTCATACCCCTCTCCACGGTTGATGTATTCCGTCACCAACTTCGACACGCCGAACAACATACGTTGGAAATAGGCATACTCATTGTTGTTCTGCACCTCGATGAGTATCAGTTCCCCTTTGGAATCCAAGGCCAACAAATCCACACGGTTATACTTGTCGAACTCGTATTCCTGATTGCTTTCGCTCTCCAACAACTGGCTGATGGTGATTTTCTCATCCAGAAGCGTGGTCAACAATCCTTCCAACACACCGAAATTGGCCTTGTTGCGCAACAGGCGCTTCATCGCCCAATCAAAACGGATATAGTTTGCCATAAGCGTAGACTTTATTGCAATATATTTTTGCAAATATAATGTTTTTCCATTGCCCGTCCTCCAAAGCTCACATAAAGAGTGTTAACTACAAAATTCGCACGATACTTTCAAAAAAACGGCTCCGGACTGTCACAAAACAACACTTCCTGCGTATTATTAACAAAAGGATGTAATTAAAATATACATTAACAGAACATAAAAGTGGAAAAGCCATGAGAAAGACCTTCTTCAATACCCTTCCGATCCTTGCGGCCATCCTCCTGGCCCTCGCCTGCCCCGAAACCATGGGACAAGTCATCTACGGCGGCATATTCAATTCCGTCACGCGCCAACGTATCAGTAACGTGAAAGTGGAACTTATGGACAAGCATTACGTCACCCTCGATTCCATGCGCAACCCCAAAAACAACCGGATAGCCGACCGGCCGTCGGCATGGTTCTTCGATATGGAAAGCCGCCTAGCCCAACCCTACATCCTGCGCTTCAAGGCCGAGGGATATGAAACACAGGACGTGCCCGTGGACTCTTTTACCTTCCGCCGCCGGGAAACGGCACGCTTCATCGCGGATGTTTACATGGAGAAAGCCATCAAGCATAAGACATTAGAGGAAGTGACCGTAAAGGCCACGAAGATAAAGATATATACGCGCGGCGACACGGTGGCCTACAACGCCGACGCTTTCCAACTGGCCGAAGGCTCCATGCTCGATGCGCTCATCCGCCAACTTCCGGGCGTGGAACTGAAAGACGACGGGCGCATCCTCGTCAACGGGCGTTACGTGGAAAACCTGCTGCTCAACGGAGAGGATTTTTTCAAAGGCGAACCTTCCGTCATGCTCGAAAACCTGCCTGCCTACGCGGTCAAGGACGTGAAAGTGTACGACAAAGACGGGGAACTCAGCGAATTTCTCGGAAAGAAGACCGGTGATGAAGAATTGGTCATGGACGTACGCCTGAAACGGGAATACTCCGTGGGATGGTTGGCCAATGCCGAAGGGGCATACGGCACGGAGGAACGCTACCGCGCCCGCCTTTTCGGCCTGCGGTTCACGCCCCACACGCGTTTTTCCGCTTTTGCCAATTTCAACAACATGAACGAGAACCGCCAACCGGGTTACAACGGCGAATGGTCGCCCGCACAACTGACTGGCGGACTGCGCTCGAACAAGAACTTCGGAGTGAACTACATGGTGAACGAGAAGGACGGGAAGTACAAACTGAGCGGCAGCGCATCTTACCTGCACTACGACACGGACGTGCGCTCGCAAACCACCGGCGTGAACTTCCTGCCCGACGGCGACACTTACTCCAAGGAAGCACACGAACAGTTCTACTGCCAAACGTGGTTCAACACTTCGCACACGTTCCAGTTCACTTGGGACAAGGTGTTCCTGAACTTGCAACCATCGTTCAACTGGGGCAAATGGGATGACCGCAACACTTACCTTTCCGGCACGTTCAACACCGATCCCGAACCGTACGCCTCCGGCAACCTGTTGGACAGCCTGGCCTCGCCCGAAGCCGGCGACCTCATGCGCCGCATCGCCATCAACCGCTCCAAGACCGCCCAAAACAACAAAGGTAACAAGACGGACGCTGCCTTCAACGCCTACTCGGCCATCAAGACCGGCATCGCCAACGACAACCTGAACCTTTACGCCAATGTGCGGTACAGCGATTACGAACAACGTTGGTACGAACACTACCGGTTGGACTATCCGGCAGGCGGCGGACAGACGGACTACCGCAACAAATATACCAACGACGACGGCCCTATCCGCAACCTGAACCTCAACACCGGAGGGGAGTATTGGCTTTGGTTTCCTTGCAACCTGGCCATAGTGCCGGGATACAACTACCATTGGCATGACCACACCAAACGTTACGAACTCTACCGGCTCGACGAACTGGCCGGTTGGGAAGAGGACGGCGACCATCCCTTAGGCATGCTGCCCTCCGAAGCGGAACTCCTGCAACAGACGCTAGATGCCCCCAACAGCTATTGGTCTTACCTGACCGATTACTCCCACCGGGGAAGCCTCTATGCCAAATGGGAAGGCAGACCCCGGACATCGGGCGAAGGAACCTGGTGGTACGTGGAAACCCGCCTGCCGCTCATGTACGTATGGCAGACGCTAGACTACCAACGCGAACGGTTGGACACCACCGTCAGCCGCCGACATGTCATGTTCGAGCCAAGTTTCAGGGTCTACGGCCGATGGCACAACTACCAACGGGGCATCGACATCCGCTACAACAAAAGCGTCTCTTTCCCGTCCATGACCTCGTTCATCGACATCCGTTCCACGGACGACCCGTTGAACATCCGCCTGAGCAACACGGGACTAAAGAACTCTCACCAACACAACGTCTCCGTGTACTACTACCTGAACAGCAACCGCAAACAACGCTACTTCAGCACCTACTGGAGTTACTCCATCACACAAGATGCCGTGGCACAGGGATACGTGTACGACAAGACGACGGGCGTGCGCACCTACCGTCCGGAAAACGTAAACGGGAATTACAACATCGGTGGTAACGTGAACTATTCCATGCCGCTCGACAAAGCCCGCCGCCTCACGCTGAACAGCGGACTGTGGTCGCGGCTCTACAATTCGGTGGACCTCATCAGCGTGACGGACGGCATGGCTCCGGCCCGCAGTACCGTACAGACCTACAACTCGGGCGGAAGCCTCAACATGGAATATGCCTTCCCCAAGGACGTGAGAGTGGGCGTGAAAGCCCGCTGCACGTGGAACCACCTGAGCAGTGGCCGGGAGAACTTCACGACCCTCAACACCTACGACTATAATTACGGCCTGATAGCACAGGCCAAACTGCCATGGGACCTGCAATTCAATACCGACCTGACCTTGTACAGCCGACGGGGCTACGGTGAAAGCGGCATGAACACGGACGACATCGTATGGAACGCCACCCTATCGAAGAAACTTCTCAAAAAACGTGTGACGCTCTCCCTTGATGGATTCGATATCCTCGGACAGCTTTCCAACGTCACCCAGACGCTGAACGGGCAAGGACGCTACGAGACGTGGCGCAACGTCATTCCCTGTTATGCCATGCTGCGCCTCACCTACAACTTGGACATCAAACCGGCCAAGCGGAGAGGAGAATAAATAGAAACTTATATACAAAAATCATTTGGCGCAGAACGGAAAATCGTTCTGCGCCAAATGATTTTTCAATCTGCGGCAAACGATTTTCCGTTTGCCGCAGATTTTTTTCAAAGGCTTAAGCGATTGAAAAACAACGTCATGACAAGCCTACATTTTCTTTACAAGCATCCATTCCCGGACGGATGCCTATACCATACACTACCGGAAGAGTCCGTAAGCCTCCCATGCTTCCGTTGTCAGAAGGTGAGCTTCAACGTGGCCATGCCGTAGGGCTTCATCGTCAGCGTCCCGTCCACTATTTGCCCGGGCTGCTCTTCAAGCGTGCAAAGCGACACGGACAACGGACGATGGGCCGGAAAGTCCAAAGCCACCGTCTCTTCCCTGTCCGACACGGAACGCAGGCGGACAATCATCTCGTTGTCTTTCTCCGTGGATTTCAGCACGGTGACATACACGGCACGGTTGTCTACCGAAATGACGGACTTCACGTCCGGATTCTTGTCCGCCGTGACATGTACCAACGGTTGCGCCTGCTCCAAGCCAAAACGGTTGGCGTCTACAGCATCATATCCGCCATGCGGATGAATGCGGTAGCGGAAAGCCACCGGCCCGTCCTGCGTCAGGGGGAAGTTCGTGTGCCAATGGTTGTTCATCGCCCAGGAATACACCGTGGAAGACGGTTCCAGCTTGGTCAGCCAAGGCCCTTGTCCGCCCCATCCCAACGAAATGTTGGCCGTGCGGTCGCCATACTCAAACAAGGGGGCATCCAAAGCACACCATGTCACACCATGAGTGTCGTTCGAAACGTCCAACCAACGTTGCAGGGCCATCCAATTGCGGTTGGCTTGCGGCCACTGGTCTTTCTCCACTTCCATTATCCCCCAAGGGATATCCACTTTCGTCACACCCTGCGGCACGTTGAAACCGAAACCGAAATGTATGCCGTCCTTGTCCAACAGCGGCAACTTGTCTACCACATTGGTGGTCTCCACCCACGGTTGCCCGGCCACCAGACGGACGGTACGTGTCACCGAACGGCAACCTTTCATCATGGACTGCACTTTCAATTCCACCACCAATCCGCCTTGTTCGGTCACCGTGATGGCCTGCACCTTGTCGGCTTCGGGCTTGTTTTCATTGGCCGGCAGCCAACTGCACGAATTGGCCCCTCCGTCCACCGACGCGTCGATATAATTGTAATCCTCTCCGGCACGGGTCAAGGACACGATGTTTCCTGTCTTGCCGTCTATCGTGACACGCACACAACCATTGTCTAACGTATAACCATCTAACTTACAGGTATCGCCTGGCACGGCATCACCTTCCACCACACGGTAGTGGCGCGAACCCAACGCCGGTACATCCGAAGCCCAGAACGCCAGTTCGCCAGTAGACAACCGTTGCGACGGCACAGCATTTCCTGCATCGTCCACCACTTTGTCGCCCTTTTGACTCTCTGAAGCGGACAAAGTAACCAATCCTCCATGCGGCCAAGACAACGTATTAAATACCGCGATGCCACCATTCGACGGTCCTTCGCGCGGCCCCAACGCGCCGTTAGACTTGTCAGTGGCCAAGCCCAACGCCTCGTCCAACAAGGTCATCGAACGGGCTTCTGCTTCATAAAAATAAGATTGCTTTACCTTACTGATCGCTTCATGGAAATACGGTTCCCAAGGATTCTCAAAATCCCACGTATGTTCGGAACCCAAAAGGATGTACCGCCACCCCTCGTCGAACTCGGCACGCGGCGCACAAGCTCCTCCGGCCAGCATCGACCACACCGTCTCGGCCTGCGTGATACGTTCCTTGTTGCGGCGGTTCACTGCGGTAAGCCGTGCGGCCGTACCCAAGCCATCAGTCCAATACTCCGTATAATCACCATGCACCACAGGCAGGCGGTCGCCATATTTTTCCTCCAAAGTCTTCATGACCTCATGGCCGCCGCTAATGACAATCTTGGGATAGGCATATTTCTTGTTCCACTCATTGACAGCGTAAGGCACGTCGGCATCCACCGGATTGTTGTCCCAAAGCGACCAGGACAAGACGATGAAGTCATACGGGTAGTTTTTCTTCTCCAGATCCACAAGCTGCCCGGTAAAATCAACATTGGCACTACCCATTTGGATACGCGCCGGGACCTTACGTGCATTGCGTTGGCCGAACCATGGGCGACCGGTCGTATTGCCCTTGTCCATGCTTCCGCTGTTGGCATATTTTCCCGGTTGGAGAAACAACACCTTGGAATGGCCGTCCGGCCCTACCCACCAGAAAGGAAAACCGTCTATCCCGAAAGAATGGGCATTGCCGCCCCGATCGGTGTTCGGCCATGAGATGACATACTTGATGCCCTCCTGGACCATGACCGGCACCAAGCCCCAAGAGATGCCGGGGATGTCGAACTGTTGGAATACATCCGCAGGCACTCCGGAAAGTCTCTGCAATTCACGTGAGAACTTAAATACGTGGAACAGTTCCTCATCCGAACAAATGCTCGTGTTCAGGTTCAGGTAAGAGGCATCCACGGACAAGCCTCCGCCCTTTATGGAAGCTATAATCTCGTCGCGCATCCCCGGTTCGGAGTTCCACAATCGTTCAATCGGCCAAGTCACCTCGGGATTCCACACAAAACGCGCACCGTCCACATGGCCGACAGTCTCGTGCGAGAGCTTCATACCTTCCTTAACATTCGTCTTATGCAACATCTCCACGTTTTTGTGCGTGTTCGTGTAACCGATGTCCACGTGCGAATGGTCGTAAAGGTACACCGTCCAATGCCGCATCGGTTCCACGGTGACTTTCGTCTTCACTTTCTTTTCGGTTCCGCGCACCGTCAGCGAAACATCCACGGTCTTGTCCACGGGCAAGGCGGAAGGCAACATGACCTCCACTTCTGCCGAATCCTCCGCATCAATGCGGAAAGCGGATGTCTCCTTCAGTTTCCTATACGCCACATCCACACAGACCTCGCCTTTCAATTCAGCCCCCTTCAACCGCACGGCAACGATACGTCCCGGCGAACGGTCTTGTCTATACCCATACAAAGGTTTCACTACACAACTGACCTGTTCCGGAACCACATCGGCATTCACATTGCCCGCCGCCAGAACCGCCAGCATCCCACAAAAAAAAATTCTTTTCATCACATTGATTAGTTTTCATTGTATCGGTCACAAAGTGACAAAAAAAAGACGGGACGGGCAACCAAGCATAACGCAAAAAATACCACATTCTCGCCACACCGTGCGAAAAGCCACCGCAAAGACTTCCTTTATCGACCGATTCTGCCTATCTTTGCCCACACATATACAACAAAACTTAAACATTACCTAATCATGAAACTCAAAAAACGAATGATGACTGGCATGTTGGCCGCCACCCTCGGGGCCATGGTACCGGCGCAGGCACAAACGGCCGAGCCTTCTCCTTACAGCAGTTACCTCTTCGCCTTCTTCTCCAACAATTCCCCTTACGGTGAACAGGTGCGCTATGCACTGAGCGATGACGGATATGACTACACGTCCCTCAACCAAGGGCGTCCGGTCGTGGCCTCGGACACCATCGCCCTGAAGAAAAGCATACGGGACCCGTACATCACAAGAGGCCGGGACGGGAAAACATTTTATATGGTCATGACGGACATGCGCTCGGACGAGGGTTGGCAAAGCAACGACGGACTCATCCTGATGAAGAGCACCGACCTCATCCATTGGCAACACACGGCCATCGACTTCCCCACACGTTTCCCCAACCTGACGGGATTCGACCGCGAAAACCTACATGCCGTTTGGGCGCCTCAAATCATCTGGGACGACGAGGCCGGGAAATATATGATTTATTACTCCATCGGGCGGCACGACTGGGAGTATCCCACGGAAGACCCGAACTTCAAACAGCCTTACTTCAAGCTGTTCTACTCTTACGTGAACGAAGACTTCACGGACATCACGGAGCCGAAACTGCTGTTCGACTTCGGTACGGCCGCCATAGACGGGGACATCGTGTATAACCCGAAAACGAAAGAATACGTGCTGTTCTTCAAAGACGAGGGACGCTCGGTCATGAACAAAGGATTCCGCACGCGGCAGGGCGTGATGCGTGCCACTGCGCCCCGACCCACCGGCCCCTACACCATCGAATGGCGGCACCTGCAAAAAGAGGGGCAATATCCGGTGGAAGGTTCCAGTGTGTTCCCCCTCATCGGTTCGGACGAGTACGTCCTGATGTACGATTGCTACGCACAGGGGTTCTACCAATTCTGCAAGAGCACGAACCTGAAAGATTTCACATTCGTGCAAAACACGAAGACCCACGGCGACTTCACCCCGCGACATGGCTCTGTCATGCACATCACGCAGGCCGAACGGGAACGGTTGGAAGCCTGGTCCGAGCTGAGCACTGCGGTAAACGACCTCCGTACGCGCCCCGTCCCCACGCTGACGCTGAAACAACTTGAACGCCGCCCGGCCTTGTTGGCCGAAGCCCAAAAAGTGCTCGACACCGTATCCGACCCCGAAACCATGGTGGCCATGACAAAGAAACTGGAAAAGTTCAAATGAAAACTCTCACATACAAACGCAGACGACCGAAATCCCAGTCGGGATTTCGGTCGCTTTATGCCATACCTACAAGTATTTTCCTTATTACATCATAGCTTATCACCGCATGCCCACAGGCATCTACGGCAAGCTACAGTCCCGTTCCGAACCTCTCAACCGGCGACCAACCGTCCACCCAACGGATGACCGGAGTACTATCGGCTTCAAAATCTATCGGCAACCATATATGACGGGAATTTTTCAGGCTCCGGGGATTCCAACGGTCGGCCATGAACACGAAACCATCCTCCGTGCCTTCCACCTTAAAAATATACGTGCCTTGCGTATGGAAAGACTTCTTGGCATCTTTCCCGACAAAAGGGGAAGGCAACTGTTCCCACGGCCCCCACAACGAAGTGGCCTTGAACATGCGGGCTTCATTCGGTGCCCAACCCGTGCAACCGCTCGTAATCATCCAATACACACCGTCACGCTTAAAAATGGCCGGAGCCTCGTTTTGCCCGCCCGGCGCGACACGCACATACCGTCCGGTATAGTCCAAATAATCATCTGTCAACTCCGCAATGTTCAACGTCAGGTTCTCTTCTGCCGAATAAATATGATATGCCTTACCGTCATCGTCCACGTACACGGTCATGTCCCGGCTCATCTGTCCGCCCGGTACGTCGCGTGCCAAAAGCAGCCCCTCACGAATCGCCTCACGCCACTCCGGAGTCCACCATTCCTTATAGTCCGATTCCTTCAGCTTCTTAGCCTTGCGGATGTCGCGGCGTGAAAAGTCCACCGGCCATTTGCCCGCATTCGGGCGCAAAGAACGGATAAACCGGAAAGGGCCAACCGGAGAATCGCTCTCGGCAAAGCCCACACGGGCAGCCGCATAGCCTTGCCCTTTCAACTCCAAATGGAACAGCATGACGAATTTCCCCGTCTTGGGGTTGCGCACCACCTTGGGACGTTCCATGATGCATCCCCGTTCTATGTCGTGCCCGGCTTCATCGGAAACAGCCAAAGCCACTCCTTCGTCTTCCCAATTCATCAGGTCGGAAGAAGAATAGACCTCTACGCCTACTTCGGTGGTAAACCCGCGTGCAGGCCGGTTCTCGCCATACCAATAATACTTGCCTTCATGGAACAACAGGCCGCCCCCGTGGGCATTGATGTGCTCTCCTTTCCGATCCGGCCATTCCTGACCTGGACGGATTTCATCCAAAGCCTGAGCTTCCACCGCCGCCACCATGGCGCACAGGAAGAAAGCCAAGCCCAAAATTCGCTTCAATTTCATTTTTCTTATTGTCATTAGGTTTTTACCTCATTTCCATCAGGGTTCTATTTCATACCACGAGCCTTGTAAATACGCTCCTTCGCATTGTTGATTTGTTGGAATTTCTCTTCCGCAGCCCGCCGCACATCTTCTCCTAACGTCGCCACGCGGTCGGGATGATGTTTCAGGGCCAATTTGCGGAAAGCCTTGCGCACCTCTTCGTCCGTGGCGGACGGCTCTATTTCCAGTACTTTATAGGCATCTGCCAAAGATTCGCCTTTCAAGTTGAGCATAGAATCCACCTCTCCGGCAGACAACTCCATGGCCAAAGCCACTTCCCGCAACGCCGTTATCTCTTCCGCACATACGTTTCCGTCGCTTTGTGCAATCCTTACCAAGAAATTCAGCAGCTGCAATCGTTCACCATAGTTCAGATGCGCGGCAATCTGTCTGCCACAATCGAAAATCATATCCCGAAATGCCACAGGGGACACTCCGTCCAACCGTTTGGCCTCATCGAAGAGCTTCAGCAAAATTTGTTCCCCCTCCTCTACTGCGGCTTCCCCGAAATTCGCACGAAGGAAGCGACGGACGAATTCCATTTCGCTGTGCATGATTTTCCGGTCTGCCCGCATCACGTAAGAGGCCATCACCAACATCGAAAACAAAAAGCTGTTCCGCCGCCCCTGTTCGTATCGGCCTCGCCCCGCCTCATCCGCTTGCAAATCCTCTTGCATGCCTACAGCCTGCTTGTCAAACCACGAACCGATAAAATAACCGGCCAGTGCACCCAACGGCCCCATCGTCATGAACCCCATCGCACTACCTATCCATTTTCCCACTCCCATATTCTATTCATTTTTTATTCGGAAATCCCTAACCATGGAAGACGGGCACAAAGACGCATGAAAACACCGTTTTACGATTTGGCCATGCCAACCTGTCCCCGACCTTCGTACGGACAAAGATATGAAGTTTTTCGCAGAAGACAGGAAAAACGTCCCCTTTTTCTTTCCACACCGACTGCGGCACACTGTCCTCGGACAGCAACAAGCAAAAAAGGAGAAAGGGAGAACGCCCACCCACGAACATTCTCCCTTTCACATTATAATAGGTTTCCGTAAACCGTCCGGCTTACATCATGCCGCCCATGCCACCCATTCCGGGAGCACCCATCGGCATATCGGCTTTTTCTTCCTTCTTGTCGCAGATGACACATTCGGTAGTCAAGAACATGCCGGCAATAGAAGCTGCATTCTCCAAAGCCACACGAGTCACCTTGGCTGGGTCGATGATACCGCTAGCTTTCATGTTCTCGTATTTGTCCTCACGGGCATTGTAACCGAAGTCGCCTTCAGCCTGGCGTACTTTTTCTACAACCACCGAACCTTCCAGACCTGCGTTCTCCACAATCTGGCGGAGAGGTTCTTCGATGGCGCGTTTTACGATATTGATACCTGTGGTTTCGTCTGCATTGGCACCCTCCAAGCCTTCCAAAGCCTTGATGGCGCGGATATATGCCACACCGCCGCCCGGGATGATACCTTCCTCGATAGCTGCACGCGTTGCGCACAAGGCATCGTCCACACGGTCTTTCTTTTCTTTCATTTCCACCTCACTCGGTGCACCGACATAGAGCACAGCCACACCACCGCTCAACTTAGCCAGACGCTCCTGCAACTTCTCTTTGTCGTAGTCGCTGGTAGAGTTGGCAATCTCATTCTTAATCTGATTGACACGATCCTTGATGAGTTCGCTCTGTCCGTGACCGTTAACGATGGTCGTGTTATCCTTAGAGATAGTCACCTTGTCGCAAGTACCCAACATTTCGATGGTAGCCTGCTCCAACTTCAAGCCCTTCTCTTCGCTGATGACCACACCGCCCGTCAACACGGCAATATCTTCCAACATGGCCTTGCGGCGGTCGCCGAAGCCCGGAGCTTTCACGGCACAAATCTTCAACTGGCTACGCAGACGGTTCACCACCAAAGTAGTCAACGCCTCGCTGTCTACGTCTTCCGCAATCACCAACAACGGGCGACCGCTTTGTACTGCCGGTTCGAGGATAGGCAGGAAATCCTTCAAGTTGGAAATCTTCTTGTCGTAAATCAAGATGTAAGGATTCTCCATCACGCACTCCATCTTCTCCGTATCGGTCACGAAATAAGCCGACAAGTAGCCACGGTCGAACTGCATGCCTTCCACCACACCGATAGTAGTGTCGCGTCCCTTAGCCTCTTCGATAGTAATCACACCGTCCTTGCTGACTTTCTTCATAGCTTCGGCCAAAAGTTTCCCGATTTCCGGGTCATTGTTGGCACTGACGGTAGCCACTTGTTCTATCTTGTTGTAATCGTCGCCCACTTGTTCAGCCTGACCTTTGATATGCTCTACGACTTTGGCCACGGCCTTGTCGATACCGCGCTTCAAGTCCATCGGGTTCGCACCGGCAGCCACGTTCTTCAAGCCCACGCTCACGATGCTTTGTGCCAATACGGTAGCCGTGGTCGTTCCGTCACCGGCATCGTCGCCTGTTTTGCTAGCCACGCTCTTGACCAACTGCGCACCTGCGTTTTCAAACGCATCGGCCAACTCAATTTCCTTGGCTACGGTCACGCCGTCTTTCGTAATATGCGGCGCACCGAATTTCTTTTCGATAATGACGTTACGTCCTTTCGGGCCGAGAGTTACCTTTACCGCATTGGCCAACTGATCCACTCCGTTCTTCATCAGTTCACGGGCTTCTATGTTGAATTTAATATCTTTTGCCATGATTTTAGTCCTTTCTTTTGTCTATTATATATTAATGTATAAAACGAAAAATTATGCCAACACAGCCACCACGTCGCTCTGTCGCATAATCAAATATTTCTTGCCTTCGAATTCCAGTTCCGTACCGGCATACTTACCGTACAGCACGGTATCGCCTTCCTTCAAGACCATCTCTTCGTCTTTCGTACCTTTACCCACTGCAACGATAGTACCTTGCAACGGTTTTTCCTTGGCGGTGTCGGGAATGATAATACCACCTACTGTCTTCGTCTCTGCCGGAGCCGGTTCAATCAGCACACGGTCTGCTAATGGTTTAATGCTCATAATGGATAAATTTTATAATTGTACATTTTAAAAATTCTACTCCAATCCATACGAAAAACATGCCAAAACACCACGACTGACACTTTGGCACACTTTTACCATGTACAGCCCCGAAATACGGCAGACTTTCTGCCAACCTTGCCTCCGCAGTTTTTTGTGTCCAAATCAGTAGAAAAGCCCTTTATATGAAATTTATTCCGTACTTTTGCAGAAAGCAACAAACGATGAAACTACGACTGACCTATCTTGCCGTATTCCTCATAATACTTTCCGCACTGACATTCCTTCCCAAAACGGGAGGCTATATCTGGCAACCGGAAATCATCAACCCGTTGTCTGCTTTGCTGTTTACGCTATTGGTCTATCTGACCGGCCACATCGCCCACTCTGCCCAAAGTTCCGTCGGAATCCTTTGCACGGCCATGTTTGTCCTGCTCTTCTGTCCGGACTCGCACGAGTTCTTCAACCGTGACGAGACAGCCGTCATGACCCTCTCGTCCACTTGCATCGTCCCGTTCTTCATTTCTCAATATACCCGTATTTCCAGTAAAAATTTCAAATACGGCTACTTCCTGATGTTGTTGATGGGTATCTTTTGCAGCTATACGCACGACAGCATCACGATTCCGCTTTGTGCCAGTTTCCTCACACTGTCCTATTTGCAGCGCGACCGGCTGTTCCGTCTGGCCTGTTGGCCCATGGTCATAGGTTTTGCCATCGGCACCACACTTTGCCTTTTGCAGTCCACCTTTTGGAAACAGTCATCGTGGAACGACCTGACCGCCTTGTCTTCCCAAACGGCAGACGGTTTCACCCAACTGTGGGAGACCAAAGTCTTCATGTTCGCCACCCTGCTCACCATTTATTTCTTGTCTTCACGGAAAAAACGGAAACGGCTATGGCGCATCTCCCGCGAGCACAAGCTTCTGACTTATTGCCTGTTGTATTCTTTCTGCGCTATTCCTTTTGCTCCGTTGGGAATAGACAGTGCCATCTCCGGCGTATGTTTCTTTTGCATGTTCTGGGCGTTGTTCCTGTTCCAACAGCTTTTAGTCCTGTTTCGCGAACACCGCCGCAAGAAACTCAAATCACGAACCTGAGCGGTCAACGTTCCGGCATCTGCCACTCTTCGAGCTCGTAAACAGCTTCCACGGCCTCTTCCACACTGTCCGGCAAAGACGGGAAAAAATCTATCCCCGTGATGCGTTCCACTTCGTCCACCGAATTGACATACGCATCAAGCGGACGGTTCCCCGACTTATTCTTATAGATAAAGCCGATGGCCTTCAGCGGCTCCGGACAAAACACAACCTTATAGAAAGCCTCTGGCACCGTAACCCGGCTTTGGCCGATATGCCTGTGCTGTCCACGATAGAGGACAGGCCCGGCCACCACATACAGCAGCCCGTTTTCCATCGTCCAGTCGCGGCAAGCTTCTTCCAACTCTTTCCAGTCGCCCCGGTTCAGGTTATGGTCTTGCGGGCAAACGTTCGTCATGTAAAAGCTTTCCCGCATGGCTTGTTCGTCCCATTTGTTGTCTGCCGCCGGACAAAGGTGCCCACGGTCATAGCCCGACCGCCTGTAGTCTTCCGTCGTCACGGGATTTGCCACTTCGGGGTCGGGCAGGAACTTGTCGTAACGGCTCACCGCCTCCTCGAAACGTTCGGGTGTCAATGTCCAGGCTACCCAGTTCGGTATCTTGGTCTCCGCATTATAAGATACCGTATACCCCGTATGGCGAATCACCTGGCTGTTTCGTTCCTGAACCAGTTCCGGCAATCCCGGCTCCATATCCCCCGAACCGGACGAAGGACTGCTACCGAAAACCTGTCCGTCCGTTGCCTCCGGTAAGAACCTGCATCCCGTCCACTGTCCCACGTAACCACGCAAGCGGTCGTAACCACCCGTCAATACCACTACGGCAGCCGCCAAGCCGCCGATTATCATTTTCAGTTTCATTTTTCCGATTTCAATTTGTTTATTTCCGGTTTAAGATTTCCGTACCTTGGGACGACGGAGCGTACGCACCCAAGACTTATCCCATTCCGCCACGCGGAAGGAATCCACGATTTTCTGTATGGCCTTGTTTTGCGTCTCGTCGTCCAACCGCCCTCCGGCCAACAACGGACGCGTCTTATCCGGGTATTTGGCAAAGCAGACTGACACCGCCCATGCTACCGCCATGGACGCGTAATATCCGCTTGGACGCACTGCCGCGCAGGCCTCCAACACGCGGTCTATAAAATCGTCCGTGACGAAATGTGCCAAAAGCATCACTACGGCAAAACGTTGGGAGAATACGTCCCCGCTATATAAATAAGGTTGCAGGAACGCCCATACCTCCTCACGGTGTTTTCGCACGAACTTGAATCCCGAACAAGGGGAATCACACAAAGCCCAATCGTTGATTTTACGCACATAGGTAGCCATGCGTTCCATCTGCTCCTCAAACGGCATCCGCGCCACGCCCGTCACGTAACCCTGCAACATGACTTCTTCGAACGTGTCGTCCACTGCCTCCTCCAAATAAGTACGCCAATCCCCCTTGGCAATCTCCTTGGCCAACGCCCGCAATACGGGCAGACGCACACCGACCACCGGGCGGGTGCCAGGCATCAACGAAGTCACAAAAGCAGCATACCGGGCATCGGCATGCACCGCCAAAAAGTCTTTGATTTCTTGACAAACCATAGACGCAACCTTTTTTATTCGTCCTTGGAATCTGCTATCCCATTCAATTTTTTCTTCACCACGGCCGGGCAACCGGCAGCAAGGGAATCATCGGGAATGTCTTTCACCACCACGCTCCCGGCAGCGATAATACAACGGTTCCCGATGGTCACTCCCGGGCAGACCACCACGCCGCCTCCCAACCAACAGTCCTCACCCACGGTGATGGGATAGGCCGTCTCTTTCGGTTCGCGACGCTCCACGTAATCCATCGGATGCTGGGGCGTGTAAAACTGGCAGCAAGGCCCCACCTTCGTGTTCTTCCCGATGCGGATGTAACCGGCATCGAGCATCACGCAATTATAATTCACGAACACGTTTTCACCTAACACGATGCCCGTGCCATGGTCGCAGTGGAACGGGGGGCATACCGTAGAATCCTGAGGGATTCCGGGAATCAGTTCCTCAATCGTACCACGGTAGCGTTCGTCGTAAATATCCATGGTTTGCAAACACGTACATAGTTTTTTGGCACGCCGAAGACTTTCCTGCACCTCCGCATCAGAGAAACAATAAAGTTCTTCGCTACGCATCTTCTCCATTTCAGTCTTCATATTTCATCTTTTATTTTGTTCTTCATTTTCTGCCTGCCGCCTGCCTGCTCCACGCCATCCGGCCTCATCCAGAATACAGCCAAAAGTCCTCTTCAAACGTTTCGGCTGAGAACCGAAAATCAATCTGCGCCAAATGAAAAATCATTCGGCTGAGATTGAAAAATCATTTGGCGCAGATTGAAACGGCTTTCTTAACCATCTCATTTTCAGGGTTGGTTTTCTTCGTTCCAATAGCCACTGTACGAAATACTCTGCGCATTGCTCGGAATCAAGATAATATCCGCCCTGCCGCCCTCGTATCCCGTCACGGTAAACTTATACACTACCGGCACCTTGCGCACGCTGAACTCCACACGCTTCCCCTTATCGCCCACGTCACGGGTCTTGACATCCTTTGCCGGAAGGGCGAAACGCAGGCCGTCGTCGTTCAATGCCGGTTGGTATACCCTTCCCATATAAGGCAAATACACAAAAGCGGAATCATTACGCAATGCCACCCCGTAGCCATACGAAAGCGTACGTGCCGGATAAGACACCGGCATCATATACGTCACGTCCACATTGAAACTGTCGGCATCGAAAGGTTTGGTGTCCTGCGCTCTCGACAGATCAGGGCACAAACCCCAAAAAATAACAAAAAAACAATACTTCGTCCTCATACCTGCCTCCTTATCCGCAAAATAAAAAAACGGCCTTTGCTGTTTGACTATAAAGTAACAACAAAGGCCGTTAAGTTGTATCGCAAAGGACTATTTTTTAATGATATTTATCATCTCGTCCGGTGTCAGGAGCGACTGTTCTCCCGTCTCCATGTTTTTCAGTGTGACTTTCCCCTCATTCATTTCATTCTCGCCGACTATCGCCACGAAAGGCACCGCCTTGGCATTGGCATAGCTCATCTGTTTTTTCATCTTGGCACTGTCGGGATAAATCTCACAACGCACTCCGGCTCGGCGCGCCTGTGCCATGACGGGCAGGCAATAAGCCGCCTCGGCCGCGCCGAAATTCACGAAGAGCAACTCCGTGCCCGTGACAGTCTCCTTCGGATAAAGATCGAGTTGGTTCAGCACGTCGAAGATGCGGTCTGCCCCGAACGAGATGCCCACGCCGCTCACTCCCGGCATGCCGAAAATGCCTGTCAAGTTATCGTAACGGCCTCCTCCGGTGATACTGCCGATTTCCACATCCAAAGCTTTCACCTCGAAAATGCAACCGGTGTAATAGTTCAGCCCCCGGGCCAAAGTCAAATCTAGCTCCACCGCGTTCCGCAGTCCTAAAGCCGATAATGTGTCGAGCACGAACTCACATTCCGCAATGCCCTTCAAACCGGTCTCGCTCCCGGCCAGGACGTCCTTCATCACGGCCAGCTTCTCCTTGTTCGTTCCGCTCAGGCTGATGATGGGCTGCAAACGAGCCACGGCCTCGTCACTGAGACCACCGGCCTTCAGTTCGGCATTCACATTGTCAAGCCCTATCTTGTCCAGTTTGTCGATGGCCACGGTGATATCCACAATCTTGTCCGCCGCCCCAATCATCTCGGCAATACCCGTCAGGATCTTGCGGTTATTCAATTTGATGCATACCCGTATGCCGAATTGGGTGAATACCGTATCCACGATCTGCATCAGTTCCACTTCGTTCAGCAAAGAATCGCTGCCCACCACGTCGGCATCACATTGGTAAAATTCCCTGTAACGCCCCTTTTGCGGCCGGTCGGCACGCCACACAGGCTGTATCTGGTAACGCTTGAAAGGCATGGTCAGTTCGTCACGGTGCTGTACCACATAACGGGCAAAAGGCACGGTCAGGTCATAACGCAGCCCTTTCTCACACAGGCGGGCCGCCAACCTGTTCGTGTTCGCCTCACCCAATTCCTCCGTCGCCACTCCGGAAAGGAAATTGCCGGAATTCAATATTTTGAAAAGCAACTTGTCTCCCTCCTCGCCGTATTTGCCCATCAGCGTGGAGAGGTTCTCCATGGCAGGTGTCTCGATTTGTTGGAAACCATACAAAGCGTAAACGCCTCGGATGGTGTCGAATATATAATTGCGTTTCGCCATCTCCACAGGCGAAAAATCACGTGTACCTTTAGGTATTCCGGGTTTCGTAGCCATATTCTGTCTCCTTTTTATGATTCCTGCGCAAAATTACACTTTTTTTTCATACAACTTGCCATACGGCCCGGAGATAATACGCCGTAATATAGTTTGCATCCGTTTTTATTTCTAACTTTGCACGAGATTAAAAGCATTCAAGCGTATGAAGTTTTTTCGAAAATCCGCACCGGAAAAAATGGAGCAACCTGACTCGCCCATACCGACTGTCTCCACGGACATCACGTCCACTACAACCCCGAACCTTACCCCTGAAGAAACCGCCCGACAGTGGTTTGCCGAAAAGTTCGGTACAGACATGCCTGAAGAGGTGACGCGGATGTTCCGCCAAATCGCACAGGCTGAAGCCAAACGGCAAAAGGACGGAGAACAGGCGCTCGCTCCCATCGAACTGAAACGCATACAAGACAGCATGAGGCTCTACAAGACCAAGCTGACCAACATTGCGCAAACCCTGGGCGGGCTACAAGCACAGAAAGAATGGCTGCACAAGTTCAAGGAACTGAACGCCACGTTGGAAAAGTACAGGCAAGCCTTTTTCGAAAGCAACAAGAACTACAACGCCCACCTGAAAGAAATCAGGGAACTGGAACGCTTTGAGACTTTTGAAGCGGTGCTAGGCAACTACCAACGCATCAAGGCGAAAGAAAACGTCCTCCACTTCATACGCAAAGGCAGTGCTTTGCATGCAGAAAAACTGACGGAAGCCTTATCGGCAGACAAGGCAAACCAAAAAAAGGCGGAAACCGAAAACAAGAAATACCAGGAAGCATGGCACAACTTGCAACAGATACAGAAAACGCTGGCCGAAGGTTACCGCCTGCAAGCCGCCTTGCGGTTCCACGACGCTGACCTGAAAGAACTATCCGACTACAAAGAACGAATCGAGCAAGCACTCTCCACAGTACAAAAACAAGGTAAAGAAACAGCGGAAGAACTAAAAAAGAACAAGGAACAAGCGGCACAGCAACAACAGCAGTTGCAGAACTTGGAATCGTTACAAAGCATGTTGGAAAAGGGGGAGGCCATACAGACACGCCTGAACTTCCTGCAATCCCGTAAAAAACGCAAAGAACAGTTGCAAACCGTGCTCGAAAGGACACTCAGGAAACAGCACGAACAAGACGAGAAACTGAACAAGCTGTTCCTATCCTCACAAGGCATCGACGCACAAATCAACACGTTGCAAAGCGAGCTGCAAGTACACCAGAAAAGCATCGTGGGCATGAACAGCTACAACCTGCAGCAACGGGCCATGGACCTGAAAAGCAAAAAGGAAATGCTGACGAACGCCACACGGCTGTGGAAACAAATTGCGGAAGGATACAACCGCGTAGACGAAAAAAGCCAGGAAATCATGCGCATGCGCCATCATAATGATGCCCTGAAAACGCAAATAGCCAAACTGGAACCCGAAACGGCCGGACTTCAAAGGCAATGCGAGGAACTGAAATACGCCTATACCCTCAGCAAAAGCCAAGATGTCATGCAGCTGCGAAAGGATTTGCAGGAGGGGGTCAGTTGCAGTGTATGCGGCGCAACACACCATCCCTACCATTCCGACACGCTTTTGGAACAAAGCAAACTCATCGGGGAAATCAAAATCGATTTCGAACAGGCCGCCACGGAACTGAAACACAAACAAACCCTCTTGGACGAGCTGAGAAAGGAACAGGCCGCAGAGGAAGGGCGCATCGAAATGTGCCATCAGGCTTTGGAGACCTACAAACAAATATTGCAGGACCACGTGGCACACTGGGAAGACTTCGTTGCCCTGGACCGTTCCTTTAAAGACTGTTCCGCCAGTACGAACTTCGAGGGGCGACGCATCATGTTGCAACAGCTCATGGAAAAGACGGGAGTGGATGCCGAGGATGCCCAAAAAGAACTGGACACGTTCAATTACCACCAGTCCAACATCAACGCTCTCAACGAAAAAATCGCCCTGAAAGAACAGGAAAAGAATGACATTGCCGTACGGCTGAACGAAGTGAATACGGGTTGCCAGATCGTGGCCTACCGGGTGGAACAACTGCAACAATCCCTGTCGCGCACCAACGGACAATACAGCGAGCTGTTCGAGGAAATCGACAAGATGATGGCCATCTCCAACTGGTATAAAGTATGGACGGAAAACCCCGAGAACCTAAGAATCTATATCCAACAACAGATGGAACGTTGGTTCAATCTGAAAAAAGACATGGCCAAAACCAAAAACGAAACCATCCGCCTACAAACCTTACAGGAAACAACGGACCGGCACATACAGGCATTGGGCAAACAACGGGACTTCATCAACGGAAAAATAGAGCGGATGTCGGAATTCCGGAACCAAATACACGAACAATTATACAAGATGTTCCCGGACGGCGATGTGGAAGACTACAACAAAACAGTATTCAGTACCTTATATTCTTTGGAAGAACAAAAGGAACAGGCCAGGAGCAAAGCAGACGAGACGCATGCCCAGGCTGCCCGACACCAAGGTTACAACCAACGTATGACCGACACGGCCCAGGAACTCGAAACGCAAATCGCCCAAGAGCGTTCGGAACTGGATATTTGGATAAGGAAATACAATGCCCTGCACTCTCCCGTACAGTTCTCCGAACTGGAACAGACATTCAACAGCACGACCGACTGGAATGCCCTGAGGCAGGAAATCAGAACCCTCACGCTCCACAACATGATGGCCGAAGCACGGGCTGACGAAGCCCGCCTGGCCCTGGCCGCCCATCAAGTAAACGCCCTTTCACAAGGGCAGGACAAGGAAGACCGCACAGCAGCGCTGAACACTGAGATAGCACGGTTGGAAAGCGAACAGGAAAATATCCTTGTACAAATAGCCGGATGCCAAGCCAAACTGGAAGCCCACGAAACCGCATTGCGGAAGTTAGCCGCCGGACAGGATTCTTCTATCACATCATAAAGCGCATGTCACACTTGTCTTTTCTTAAATTATGGCCGCTCCTGTTCATCGTCCTGCTCGTCGTGACAGGATGCCGCTCTTCACGTTCGCTACGTGGGGAACGCTTCGTTTTGGTCGTCGATGCCGGACATGGCGGAAACGACCAAGGGGCCGCCGGGCGACGATCGCTCGAAAAAGAAGTCAACCTCGAAGTGGCCCGACGCGTCTGCAAACTGATTCGCAAACAATGTCGCGACGTGGAAATCATACAAACCCGTCCCGACGACGAGTTCGTCAGCCTCAACGACCGGGCAGGCATGGCCAATTTCTACCGGGCGGATTTGTTCATCTCCATCCATTCCAATTCGGCCCGGGGATGGGCAGAAGGTACAGAAACGTTCATTCACCCTTCGGCTCGCGGAGGACGCAGTGAACGAATGGCCCGACTCATCGAACAGGAATATGTGAAAACAGGACGGGAAAGCCGAGGCGTGAAAACGGCCAACTTCGCCGTATTGCGCAATACGCGCATGCCGGCCGTATTGACAGAAATAGGATTCATATCCAACCGCAGCGAAGAACGGTTCATGAACTCCCGTAAAGGCCAGAAACGTCTGGCACGCAGCATCAGCAACGCCTTCATCCGTTACCGGCGAAGCGTTCCATAACCTTCCGGCTACAAGCTATACATTATATAATAAGGTAAAAAGATTCTATTAAGATGAAGAAAAGTTTAATCGCCCTGGCGTTCGGTACGTTCGCCTTGGGCATGGCAGAATTCGTCATGATGAGCATTCTGCCCTACGTGGCCCAGTCCATGCAATGCAGCATCCCCGAAGCCGGACATCTCATCTCGACCTACGCCATCGGCGTTTGCGTGGGTGCCCCTTCTGTGGTATTAGTAGCCCGTAAACGCCCGCTCCATCAAATCCTGTTAGGCCTCATCGTGATTTATCTGACGGGCAACCTTCTGATGGCTTCTTGCTCAGACCTCCATCTCGGTGTGCTCTTCCGGTTCATTTCCGGTTTGCCGCATGGGGCGTATTTCGGTGTAGGCTCCATCGTAGCCGACCGGCTGGCTCCTCGCGGCAAGAGCACTTCAGCCATCGCCATCATGTGCTCGGGCATGACCGTGGCCAACCTCATCGGCATCCCGGCAGGAACGTGGTTGAGCGACATGGTCTCCTGGCGTGTGATTTTCCTGTTCAACGGTGCATGGGGCATCCTCACCTTCATCCTGCTCTACCGTCTGGTTCCGCGAATGGAACCTCTTCCGAACACAGGACTGAAAGGGCAGTTCCGTTTCCTGAAAAGTGCGGCACCTTGGCTCATCATGGCCACGACCACTTTCGGAAACGGAGGTATCTTCTGCTGGTACAGTTATATCAGCCCGCTCATGAACCGGATTGCGGGATTCGCCCCTTCCGAGATCACCATGCTTATGGTATTGGCCGGAGGCAGCATGTGCGTGGGAAACCTGTTGGGTGGCAAGCTGGCCGACCGCTATACGCCGGGCAAAACCATATTGGGCGTACAGGCGATCATGATTTTAGGACTGCTCACCACTTTTTTCCTCGCGTCCTATCCAGGCATTGCCGTACTGATGCTGTGCATTTGCACGGCTTGCCTCTTCGGAGTGTCCGCACCGCAGCAACTGCTGCTGTTGCGTTTTTCCAAAGGCGGGGAAATGATGGGAGCGGCTTTGGTACAGGTTGCCTTCAATTTAGGTAACGCCGTGGGAGCGTACTGTGGCGGACTTCCCGTCACATACGGCCTGCCTTACAACTATCCAGCTCTGGTCGGTGCCGGTTTTGTGGTTATCGGCGTGATTTCCACCGCCATGTTCTGCAAAAAATACAAGAAAGAAAACTTTATGGCCTGAAAACTCTAACGCCGTAAGTTCAATACAAGCCAAGACATCACGATCTACCCACCATTGATGACACAGGACATCAATGGTGGGTTCTTTACCCCATATTCTTATAAGAAATAAGACGCATGGAATCACACAATAAAGTAATAAACTTCCATTTCATCTGCATGGCATCGTCATCAATGTCCTTGTCACCATTACAAAAATTTGTTAGTTCAATCTATAAAATGCCACGACACGGTAACCATTTTCCAAATGTTGTACAACATCTGTAGGCAATGTTGCCTTGTCCTCAAACCTATCCAGACAGTAATCTTCCAAATACCCTACTACACACCCATCGGCCATACACAATGGAATGATAATATCCGTAGGAGACAATCCTTTGTCTATATCCTTGTTTCCACCAATACGCTCTCTCATGTCATAATATAGAACAGTCCTAAGATTCCGGTTTCTCAAAAACATAACCAATTTGGATTCATATATTAACGGGCAAGTGTACATAAAGACATGCTTGTCTTTAATTAGTTGTTCGGCATCATGACGAGCCTCCAAAGGAGGCGCATATTTGCCGAAGTTGAAGAGATAAGAATGTACCAACTCACCTTTTGGCGTAAACACATGGGTCGTATCTGACATGTCATCCGTATAATAAATGCTGTCACCCACTTTTTGAAAAAGGGAATAGCCGGAATAATTGTCTTGGTCTTTCTCATCAAAGTAAGAAAACACCTTTTTGATGTTAAAAAGTGAATCTGTCATGCAAAGTTTCACATTCGTCTTTCCGGGCTTTAACGAAAACAAGAATGAACCATCGTCTAAAACTTTGAAGTCTTCTCCCCAAAAAGAAGTTTCCACCTTTTGGACGAATTCGCCACCATGGGTAAATGAAATCATCTTCTCACTGGCATCATCATATAGATAAACATAATGCTTGTCCACATCAAAAGAATTTACCCTCACATATTCCGAACCCGACCGCCCACGCTCACCATACTGCGTGATAAAATTCCCCTCCTTGTCGAACGACATCAGTTTAGATAGCCTTTCATCAAGTATGTATATAGTGTCACCGTATATCTTGAGCTTATCAAGATTCCTAAATGTATTTTGTGGTTCTTGTAGTTTTACGAACAGAACGGTGTCAATAAACGAAGAACTTATTCCTGACACTTCTTCCAAAGGCACATCAAGTTTCGTCTGTGGAACACAAGGGTTAATATCTGTTTTACTCTCCTTGCACGCAATAAAAAAGAACAGAAATAATATATAATAATGGATATATTTCATACCATTCTACTTTTAAAATTAGAACCTCCTGTACGGGAATCACTTGAAACGGCGAATCACTTCCACAAAGTCTTTCCCGTACTTTTCTTTTTTGAATTCACCGATGCCGCTGACCGTACCGAATGCTTCCACCGTTTGCGGACGAGCCTCACAAAGATTCTGCAACACCTTGTCGGACATAACGATATAAGGCGGAAAACCCTGTGCATCGGCCAGACGTTTGCGTAAAGCCCGCAAAGCCTCGAACAGTTCCTGACTGCCTGCCGCCAACGGCGCCGCTGCCGGACGACCACCCGTAAACAAAACGGGAGCCGCAACGGGACGAAGGGATTTTCGTCCGCGCTTCTGCGGCTTCTCCTCCCTGCGGATAACGGCCAGTTCCACTTTCCTACCTTTATATAAGACCTGCCTGCCGCTTTCGGTCAACTTCAGGTGGTTGCCTTCTTCGTAAGCTATCTCGAACAGACCGTTCTGCAACATCTGCATCAGGTAGTCCTGCCAATCGCGCGGCGGCACGTCGCGCCCCACCCCAAAAGTCTTCAGCGTTTCAAAATGCCCCTTCGTCACCTCCGGACTGAAATTGCCGCGCAGGATGTCCGTAAGCGTTCGGGCACTGACCTGCTCATCCGCCCGCACGATGGCACTCAAGGCTTTCTGGGCCAATATCGTGCCGTCGAACCGTTGCGGAGGGTTCTTGCACACATCGCAATTCCCGCAATCCCCGTCGGTCTGTTCCCCGAAATAATTCAGCAAGATGCGACGGCGGCACACGTCGGATTCCGCATATTCCTGCATCCGGCGCAGCTTCTCCATATTGATTTCCCGCTGTCCGCTCTCTTGGGCAAACTTGGACAACTGCACCAAATCGCCCAATGAATAAAACAATACCGTTTCTGCCGGAAGACCGTCGCGCCCGGCACGCCCGATTTCCTGGTAAAATCCTTCTATACTCTTCGGCAAATTATAATGAATCACAAAACGGACATTGGATTTGTCTATGCCCATACCGAACGCCACCGTGGCACACACCACCTGCACACGGTCGTGGATAAAACCATCCTGTGCCCTCTCGCGCTCCTCAGTAGGGAGCCCGGCATGGTAGGCCACGGCTGCTATATCATGCCCACGAAGCATCTCCGCCACGCTTTCGGTGGTCTTCTTGCTCAGGCAATATATGATTCCGCAATCGTCGGGATGCCGGGCGATAAGTTCCAATATGGCACGGTCCTTGTCTTTCTTTTGATACCCGCGTTTCACGTCAAGACTGAGGTTCGGACGATCGAAAGAAGAAATGAACACGACCGGGTCGGACAAAGCCAACTGCTTCTGTATATCCTCTCTTGTCAAACGGTCGGCCGTAGCGGTCAATGCCACAATCGGCACATCGGGAAACGTCTGCCTCAACAATCCCAATTGGGCATACTCCGGCCGGAAATCATGCCCCCATTGCGAGATACAGTGCGCTTCGTCCACTGCAAACAAGGACACTTTCATGTCCCTTATCAGATAAGGGAGTTCCAACATCAGACGTTCGGGCGAAATATACAACAGCTTCAACTCCCCTCTCAGGCAGGCGGCACGCACCCTGGCACTCTCGGCCTCGTCGTTCGCGCTGTTCAGTGCGGCCGCCGGCACACCGTTGGCCCGCAATCCCTCCACTTGGTCTTTCATCAAGGATATCAAAGGAGATATCACGACAGTCGTCCCTTCCTTCATCAACGCAGGAACCTGATAACACAAGCTCTTCCCGCCACCGGTAGGCATGAGCACCACGACATCATGTCCGGCCAAAACTTTTCCGATGATGTCTTCCTGCAAAGGACGGAAAGAGTCAAAGCCAAAATACCGTTTTAATATATTCTGCATAATTATTCACTACCTATTTTGTGAAAAACACCACAAAGATACGCCTTTTTTGCATCTTTTAATTGAATAGGCTTGTACAAGAAATAAAAAAAGGCGATTTTTGCATACAAATGAACAAACAAAAAGAATAATCATATCCGACGAAGGGGCAAAAGAAGGGCTGATTATTTTTTAATAAAACAATCCGAAGTATGGGAAAGTATAATTTAACAGAAAAGAAAGAGAAGAATGCTGCCTACCGTTCTCTGGTAAGAGCTGAACTGGTAGACGAGTTGTATGAAAAAATCCTGAAAGTGTTCGTGGTGGACAAGAAGTACCGCGACCCAAGTTATTCTGCCAAGAAACTGGCTGAAGAACTGAATACCAACACGCGTTATATCAGTGCCGTGGTCAATATCCGCTTCCATCAGAACTACTCCAGTCTGGTCAATGAGTACCGCATCAAAGATGCCCAGTATCTCCTGACGGACAAAAGATACATGGACAAGACGATGGAGGAAATTTCGGCTATGGTAGGATTTGCCAACCGCCAGTCTTTTTACGCAGCATTCTATAAAATCTTAGGTGTCACTCCGCGCGGTTACCGCATGGAACATCTCGCCAAAGAGAAGGAAGCAGCCAAGGCTTGACCAGACATGAACCAAATATAAAGGGATACATCCGTGCGATATATCCCTTTTTTTCATTCATATACCGACATGCAAACAGAAACTTTTTCCTATAATGACGAGCAATTTGCAGATTTGCAGATGCTCCGTTACCGGGTGGACGGGTTCGACCGGCTTTCCATCGCCCGGAAAAAACTGATATATTATTTGTCCGAGGCGGCACTGACCGGCCGTGACATACTTTGGGACCAGAACGGGAAATACAACCTGCGGATACGGAAAACGCTGGAGACCCTCTACACCGACTATTCCGGCGACCGGAACACTGCGGACTTCCAGGCATTCACCGTCTACCTGAAACGCGTATGGTTCTCCAACGGCATACACCACCATTACGGTTGCGAAAAGTTCAAACCGGGATTCAGTGAAACTTTCTTCCGGGAAGCCGTCCGGAACGTCCCTGCGGACAAGCTTCCGCTCGAAGATGGACAGACGGCCGAGGCGCTTTGCGACTTGCTCGCGCCTGTCATCTTCGACCCGGAAGTCATGCCTAAACGCGTCAACCAAGCCGACGGGGACGACTTGGTAAAGACCTCGGCCTGCAACTACTACGGTGACGGGGTGACCCAGACGGAAGCGGAAACCTTCTACAACACGATGAAGCAGGAGGGCGACCCACGCCCCGTCATGTACGGCATGAACAGCCGGTTGGTGAAAGCCGATGGGAAACTAAAAGAAAAAGTATGGAAATCGGGAGGCTTGTACAGCGCAGCCATCGACCGCATCATCTTTTGGTTGGAAAAAGCCGCCGACGTGGCAGAAAACGGGAAACAGGCCGAGGTACTCCGCAAACTCATCAAATTTTACCGCACCGGCGACCTGAAGACATTCGACGAATACACCATCCTGTGGGTACAGGAGACCGAAGCGATGGTGGACTTCACCAACGGTTTCACGGAAACCTACGGCGACCCGTTGGGACTGAAAGCCAGTTGGGAAGGATACGCCAACTTTAAGGACTTGGAAGCCACGGCGCGTACGGAAAAACTGAGCGCCAACGCCCAATGGTTTGAAGACCACTCTCCCGTGGACGACCGTTTCAAGAAAGCGGAATGCCGGGGGGTGTCGGCCAAGGTCATCAAGGCGGCCATCCTCGGAGGCGACCTCTATCCGGCCTCGGCCATCGGCATCAACCTGCCCAATTCCAACTGGGTGCGGGCGGAATACGGCAGCAAAAGCGTGACCATCGGCAACCTGACAGACGCTTACAACAAGGCGGCGCACGGTAACGGTTTCTTGCAGGAGTTCGTCATCGACGACGAAACGCTCCGGCTGCTCGACCGTTACCAGGATACCTGCGACGACCTGCATACCGACCTGCACGAATGCCTCGGGCATGGAAGCGGCAAACTCCTGCCGGGCGTGGACCCGGATGCCCTGAAAGCCTACGGGGCGGCCATCGAAGAAGCACGGGCCGACTTGTTCGGACTGTATTACCTGGCCGATACCAAGTTGGTGGAATTAGGGCTGACACCCGATGCCGAAGCCTACAAGGCACAATATTACGGCTACATGATGAACGGGCTGTTGACCCAAACGGTACGCATCGAACCGGGCCGTGATATCGAAGAAGCCCACATGCGCAACCGTGCCCTCATCGCCCGGTGGACCTACGAGCACGGCCGGGAAGAAGAGGTGGCCGAACTTGTAAAACGTGACGGGAAAACCTACGTCCGCATCCGCGACTATGAGAAGCTTCGCGAGTTGTTCGGCCTCCTGCTCCGCGAGATACAACGCATCAAAAGCGAAGGAGACTACGAGGCTGCACGCGACTTAGTGGAACGCTACGGCGTGAAAATCGACCCGGACCTGCACACCGAAATCCTGCAACGTTACCGGGCACTGCACCTCTCGCCCTACAAAGGCTTTATCAATCCGGTCTACACGCCGGTCTACAATGAACAAAAAGAAATCACCGACATCAAGGTGGAATACGGCGAAGCCTACGACGTACAAATGCTGCGCTACAGCCGGGACTATGCCACCCTGCCTTACTGCAACGAATAATGGACATACCAGAAACCATCCGAAAGATAAAAACGGAGTTGCGCCTCGCCATGAACGGCGTGGCTTCTGCCTACATGCGTGAAAACGGCATGAACTATAAACTGAACTTCGGGGTGGAACTTCCTCGGCTCCGTGACATCGCCGCCGGGTTTCCCGCAGACCACGACCTGGCCCAAGCCTTGTGGAAAGAAGACATCCGGGAATGCAAGCTGTTGGCAGCCATGCTCCAACCCACCGATACGTTCTATCCCGAAATCGCCGACATTTGGGTGGAAGCGATGCCCAATACGGAAATCGCACAACATACCGTGCAGAACTTGTTCTGCCGCCTGCCCTACGCCTCGCAGAAAGCGTACGAATGGATTGCCTCGGAAGACGACATGTTCCAGCAATGCGGCTACCTGATCCTGGCACGCCTGTTCATGCAGGGCCTCCGCCCCAACGAACGCTCGGCCGACGAGTTTCTCGACCAAGCCCGCACGGCCCTGCACGCGCCCCTCCCCGTACGCCGCGCCGCCGTCTCGGCCTTACAGAAATACCAGGCATTGGACGACGCGGCACACGAGGCAGGGGAAAAGATTCTCCGGGAAGCCGGATTCTGAACTTCCCACAAAAATAGGACGCACATCATTCTGATTTTAAAGAAAAAAAGATTAACTTTGTGCGGTTTGGTAAAACAAAAGCTTTTATAGGAATATGAAAAAAGGAAAAGTAGATGCCCTGTTAGGCATCGTTTTCGGAGACGAAGGCAAAGGAAAAGTGGTAGACGTGTTTACCCCGGAATATGACGTGGTGGCCCGTTTCGCAGGCGGCCCGAATGCCGGACACACCATCATTTTCGAAGGCAAGAAGTTCGTGCTCCGCTCCATCCCTTCGGGCATCTTCGCAAAAGACAAAGTGAACATCATCGGCAACGGTTGCGTCATCGCTCCGGACTTGTTCATGGCCGAAGCCAAGGAACTGGAGGCCGCAGGATACGACCTGAAAGGACGTCTGCACATCAGCAAGCGCGCCCACCTGATCCTGCCTACCCACCGTGTCCTGGACCGTGCCTACGAAGCCGCCAAAGGTAAGGCCAAAGTGGGCACCACCGGCAAGGGCATCGGCCCCACATACAGCGACAAAGCCGCACGTATCGGCTTGCGCGTGGGTGACATCCTCGACCGCTTTGAAGAAAAATATGCAGCTCTGAAAGCACGCCACAAACAGATACTGAAAGACTTACACTATACGGACTACGACATCACGGACGAAGAAAAGCTCTGGTTGGAGGGCGTGGAATACTTGCGCGGTTTCCACCTGACAGACACGGAAATCGAAATCAACCGTTACCTGAAGGAAGGCAAGAACGTGTTGGCCGAAGGCGCTCAAGGCACCATGCTCGACATCGACCACGGAACCTATCCTTTCGTCAGCTCTTCCAATACCACTAGCGGAGGCGTATGCACGGGACTGGGCGTAGGCCCGACGGACATCCGTGAAGTGTTCGGTATCTTCAAGGCATACAGCACACGCGTAGGCTCGGGTCCGTTCCCCGTAGAGTTGTTCGACGAGACTGGCGACACGCTCCGCGAAGTAGGACACGAATACGGTGCCGTGACGGGACGCAACCGCCGTTGCGGTTGGGTGGATTTGGTGGCATTGAAGTATGCCATCATGATCAACGGCGTGACGCAGCTCATCATGATGAAAAGCGACGTGCTCGACGGGTTCGACACCATCAAGGCGTGCGTGGCCTACAAGAAAGACGGCGTGGTGATGGAAGACATGCCTTTCGAGACGGAAGGCTGCGAAGCCGTCTACAAGGAACTTCCGGGTTGGAAGGAAGACTTGTCGCACATGACGGACGAGAGCCAGTTCCCGCAAGCTTTCAAGGACTACATCCGTTTCCTCGAAACGGAATTGGAGACTCCGATTACGATCCTGTCCGTAGGTCCCGACCGCGCACAGACCATCGTACGTAAAAAATAAAATCTGTTTCATAAGCAAATGCCTGAGCCAGCCCCCTTAAGGCTCGGGCACAGCCCCGTCCTTCCGGCCTTTCCCGCCTATAGGACGGGGCTTCTCATTCCCCCCGCCTCCCATCCACCATGCTGTAAAACATATCCAGTCAACCTTGCCCCCCCGTCAAAATAGTATAAATTTGTTCTGAAAACTTTATTTCTATCCGTTTACACTTTATGAGACAAGTTAAAAAAACTATCCTCTTCCTGCTCATAGCCTTTCTAACCTCTTGCACAGAAAAGTCAGGGAAAAGCACTTTGGAATTTGCACAAACCTTGCATTTTGCCGAAGAAGCCTGCCAATCGGTCAACGAAAGGGTGGACTCGGTCATCTACCTGCCCCTGCAATCCACGGAGCAGTCTGCCCTGCGGAACATCGACAAGATGTATTTCCGGAACGGCCTGATTTACGCCGGCGACCTCAGCAGCCGCAAGGTCGCAGCCTTCCACAACGACGGGACAGTGGCATTCGTTGTCAACCGCTCCGGGCACGGCGAAGGGGAATACCAGGACTTCAAGAGCTTCACGGTGGATGGAGAACACATCTACGTGGTAGACAACACACGCCGCGCCGTCCTCCTCTACGACTGCCGCACAGGAACCTATGAGGAACAAAAACCGCTGCCCGTCATGTCGTGGGACATCGAGGCTGCAACCAACGGAGAGTTCCTCCTGACCTTTGTCCCGAACATAGGAGGACTGCCGGCTATCGCCCAACCGCTCTGCCGCGTCTTCATCACAGACGCGGATTTCCAGATACGGAAAGGGCTTTTCGAGTATGATGAAAACTATCGGGATGCCCTGGGGCTGCAGACCTACTTCACCCACGACGAGGAGCACATATACTTCTCCTCCTATTGGTTTGACGGAATGACCGCTTTCGACATCCATAACCCCGAAAACTACGAACACATCGCCATAGATTTCGAGAACCGGCTGACGGAAGAGGAACGTACGGGCAAAAGCCCGCTCGACCGCAGCGCGGCCAACTATCTGGGCGCGACCCCGTTTTTCACCTCCCATTACATCGGCATGCTCATCACCGGACCGGAATATTCCACCGACTACCTGTATGACAAACGGGACAGTGTGTTCTGCACCAACATCGAGGAGGATTGCAGCGGCGCGTTCCTGTTGCCCGTCGCCACCTGCCGTGACATGTTCGTCAGCTACATTTCCGATTACGACACTTATGCGGCATTGGTGGAATGCGGTTTCCCTCCGGCTGACAAGGCCACGGAAGAGGCATTGGGCAACGGCGACACCGTCCTCCTCTTCTACAAAATGAAACCTTACCCCCCACCTACAAAGAGAGCCGGACTGCCCACTGCAATCCGGCTCTCTTTATATCCCGTCACGACATAGGGCTTTCCGTATGTTCCTCATCGCAGTTCGTGCCGCATGGAAGCCACGTCCTCGGGATTGGCTCCCAGTTCCATGGCCTTGTCCAAATCGGCACGGGCTTCTTTCTTCCGCTTCGTCTCGATGTAGAGCGCGGCACGGTTGAGCAAATAATCAATGTTCTTCGGTTCCAAAGAAATCGCTTTCGTGAAATCCGCCTCAGCCGCCTCGTATTGCTTGCGCGTCTGTTCCAAACCGGCACGTACGGCATAGAGGATGGCATGGTCCGGCGCGGCAGCCACCATGGCATTGATCTGCTCCATGGCCTCCCGCGGACGGTTGTCTTTCTCATTCAACAGCACCAAGCCGATACGCGCCTCTTCGTGTGCAGGGTTCAGCTTGAGCAAAGCCTCGTAATCCGCACGCGCCCTCCTGTAAAGCCGTTGCCCGGTATAGATATACGCACGCATGAAAAGCGCTTCCTGCTCGTCGGCCTTCCAGTCCAACACGTCGCTATAGTCCACCAAAGCCTTCTCCTTGTTGCCCAACTGCATGTAGAGCTTGGCCCGTGCCATGCGGAGCGGCAAGACGTGGGGAGCCACGTTCAGCCCCATCGTGTAGCTCTCCAAGGCTTTCTCCGGCTTGCCCCGGTGCTCCTGCATCCGTCCAATCTGGTAGTATATCATGGCATTGGAACGCTGCGCCGGTTCAATGCGCATGGCCTCACGGAACAGACGCTCGGCCTTCTCCGTACTGTCCGCCGACATGGACTCCAACGCCCGCCGCACGTACGTCCTATAGTCCGACACCTGAGCCTGACAGACGGTTGCCGCCAAACACAACCCCAAAGTCAATTTCCACTTTCCCATACTCCCTCCTTTTTTGATTGATACCTGAAACCTCGCGAGAAGGATTCTATTCGCAAATATAAGCATTTTGACAGACACGGCCTCGACTTTCCGACCCTAAATTCAGGACTACGGGCGTTTCAGCATCCCAAGACCTGTCCTTGCAAAATAACAGCAAAACACACATTATTGCGCTAAAAAGACACAAAAACAGTTGTTTTCCGCCTCTCTTTCCTTCCATAAATCCTCCAACCGGCAGCAAATCCAGAGTAAATCAGATACAAAATTTCACAATTCAGGGCTAAATCCAAATGAATATTTACCACTTTTAAGAATCATTTAAAGCCAAACGGAAAATCATTTTCAGCCGAATGATTTCTCATTTGGCTGAAAATGATTTTCGGTTCGGTGAAAAACAGCGTTTTTCTGTCCTGAAAGTGGAAAACCAAGTGGGTTTGAGAGGGTATATTCTTCTATTTGAATGATTTCTTATGTCAAGTTCCGCATGACGGATTGTACGGAGAATGGGATGTGTGGCTCACCCGTCCACGAACGGTAAGCGCAAAAAACGGTTTTCCGGCTGACACGATGTCTGTTCAAACCGCCTGAAGGCTGACACAGCGATTCTGCTAGCCCCCGCGTAAATCGTTTATTTTCGAGCACTCCAATAATTGGGCCGAAATAAAGAAGTTTTGAAAGGGTAAAAATGACAATCTGTCAATGGTAGCATTTTGTCAAGTCTATAAGGATTCAATATTTATCCATTAAAAATGATGAAAACCTTTGGCTGTCCCACACTTTCTCCATACATTTGAGCAACCTACATAATGAAGAGCGAATGAAAGACCTTACCATTTGTTGCACCTGCCCCCAAAACGGACAGGACAAAACATTGCCTCATCCTGCATCCGGCAAAATGCAGGTTCTCAGAATCCTCGTCCTCTTACTGTCCCTCCTTACGACAAGAGCCGTAAAGGCACTGTCTCCATCTGCCCCTTCGGACGGGAGGCAAATAGAAAAGTATCTCCAAAAATCATACCAGGAATACATGGAGGCCATCAACACCGATGACAGAAAAACAGAGGAAAAGTTTCTTCAAAATCTGCTCACCCCGGAAATGAAGGAAAAACGGGCGCGACTGGCATGCGCCACGGATAGCGACCCCATGATTCGGGCGCAAGACGTTACGGAATATTCCATCCAGTCCGTACGCTGCAGGCATCTGTGCGGCTGTTGGTACGAAGTGTCATACCGCCCGTACCCCCAAGATTCAACGACCTATATCCCGTTACGCATCACGACAGATTCCTTGGGAAAGACACGTATTTCGTACGTAACACCTGATTGGGGCAACCGTAATTACGGGGATTATTGGTTTGATATTCCTGAGGAAAAGGTCATAGACCACCAAGACGGGAAGACATTTGTGGAAACCTTTTACAAGTCGTACGCCCATACTTACATAAAAATGGAACCGGATTTGGAACAAGGCTTGAAACACTTGCGAGAGACCTACTGTACCCCCGCCATGCAGGAAAAATACGTCCGGTCGAAAAAAGAAGTGGAACTGGAAGATCCTATGTTCGACCCCGTCATAGGAAATGACGACTTCGATGTCTTTTGGTACAGTTCTTTACAGGTCCATCCCACCAAAAACAAAGAATGCTTCACGGTAAGCTACAGCTACACAAAACTTCAAGTTACCCTCCAATGCCAAGACGGCAAATATAAAATAGCCGACGTGGAACTTATCCCTTAAAAACACCCTCAAAAAGAAAATACGCCATGGAATCATACTTGGAAAACTACACCGTGCGCTACAACATGTCTGCGAGAAAAGACACCGTAAGGGTCAAGAACCTGACTTGCCCTTACATTGACAGGGAGGGCAAGGCTTTCGTCTTGCTCAAAGACAGGACGGGACTGTAAAGAAACGCATTGCAACCATGAGACTGCCATTTTAATCTTATATTTATAGGAAATAGTCATGAAGAAAACGTTTATCGGATATCTGTTAGCACTTATTCCATTATCCTCCTATTCCTGCTTGCAAGCAGGAATAGGAGACAATACACCTGAAAAGGAATATCAAACCATACTTATGGAGAACGACAGCCTGAGACCTACCCAGAAATGGACATTCAGGTATGACGATAAGAATTTCCCATGCGACCACGGAGCGTACGATGGTACGATTAAAGGTTTCGATGCGGACGGTAAGGGGCATTTTTACATTTTAGGTGGAGAACCCGTCCGATTGGCTTGTTTCATAGGAGAGAACATGGAATGGAGCCGAGACCTCGGCTTGTCCATGAGACACTGCCAAAATGCTTTATTCAAGATAGTAAACGATTCCATTTATTTCATAAATGAAGTCAAATACATTTATTCTTATGATAAGGAAAACTCTACTTATTTCAAAGATGAAGCCAAATTCATTTCTTACCAGGACGAAGCCAATTCCATATTTCGTATCCACAAAAGCGGCAAAGGAAAGTTAGAACGTTTCCCCCTACACATAGATGGGGAATACCTTGAGGGGAAATTGCGAGACAACGGTTTTTATGTAGTGGCAAGACCCGATAATGTACCCGACAGCGTTTCGCTCGATGACAGAAGCCACGACATAGGCTATCTCTTCACATACCCTAATAAATTGCAAAATAAGGTCAGCGGAGGAAACGGCATTGCCAAGTTGCGCCTTGACGGCATACCGGTATTTATTGATTTGGAAAACAATCCCCCTTATACGGGTTTCTATGGGAAAACTGACAACTTTCTTATATATGGTTCCATAGACTATGACATCGGTTCGATTGCAATAATAGACACGATACGCCGCACCATAACAAAACATCCCATTTCCGGCTTGCCACGATTGGACGCGACAACCGGTTGGTTTCCGGGTGGCGCACTATGTTCTGACAATACAACAGTTATTGTCAACAAGCATCTGTACGCAATAGGATACGACAATATAAAAATGACTTATACCATCGTGGAATATGATTTAAGCCCCATATTACATCTTGCACATGCAACCGCCCAACCGTCAGCATTCCGAACTTTCTTGTCTGGGTTTAAGAAATGCTCCCAAATCAATCTTTCGTCATTTGGAGAGAAAATCATATCCGATTCAGCTTTGATAGACGGCGACATGTATGCCCGTTTTCTTCCTCCCATACAAGACGACTGCCTTTGCGAACAGTATAATGTCTTTTGGCAAAAAGGAAGTTACATGGAGTGTGGAGGTTTTATCACCGTCATGCTGAAAAGGCACTGCCAAGACTACAAGGACGGGAACAGCCAATATTTCATAGAGAATCTTGTCACCGACTATATGCTCGTCACATATTCATGCGACGGTGAAATTCTGGATTTTAAAACGGTAGGACACGACGGGAGGGCATACTTCACACGTATAGCCCCCAAAGGACAGGCACCAAACTTCCTTGTGGAGCAAGGCTCTTTGGACGATTGTACTTCAATCCTCCGATACCAAGACTTGACCTACACGGTAAGAACGTACGAATACAACGTAAGCCCGGACGGGAAAATCAAAGAGAGAACAACCGGAACAGCCCAAAAAGAAACCATTAAAAATCCGGAGAACGACCGCGCCCCTATCCGGTTTGACGAATTTATGTCCTATTTTAAGAAATGGGAAAAACCTTATGTCAACGATTCCTTATTCATACCTTCCACCCAACAAGCCTACTTACCTTTTCCGGAATGCTTCTCCCTCATTCCGGACACCCTCGATTGCGGGTGTTGGACACGCGACCTCCAATGGACACCCGGCCGATACATCGAAAGCAAGGAACGCTATTTCTTTTTCGTCACCAAAGGTTGCATGACTCCTCATCGCGCCCCGTCTCCATATGCGGATTACATGGTACTGGAGTTCAGTAAAGACGGTATATTTAAGGAAGCCTCGAATATCTTTCATGCAACTGACGACTCGGATATCGAGGATTTACCATTAGCATTAACTTTACGGCTAAAACGTTCCCTTGATTCAACTGTCATTAAAGAGATTTACAGAAAGCCATGAAACATACCATTTTAATCTTAGCCCACAAAGGTCAATCTGCGGGTTTGACTTATTTTATACATAAAAAGTAACGAAAACATTTGGCCGTCCCGAACATTCTCCATACATTTGGAACAACCTACATAATGAAAAGCAAATGAAAGACCTTACCATTTGGTGCACATACCATAAAGACGAACAAATCCAACAATTCGGATTACTGGAAGATGACGTAATGCGCCTCTTCAAGGGTAATGATACCGGAATCGAGGGAGAGAACATCAACCACCTGAATCCGTTCTATTCCGAAATAGTCACTTTATATTATGTATGGAAAAACGGAATCCAAAGCCGGAGAGTGGGATTCTGCCATTACCGCAGGCGGTTCGGACGAATAGCGGATGTGGAACCCGGCACATGCCAAGGGTTGGCCATCAACCGTAACTGCCATGTCTTCGGTCACTACAAGGGTGCACATAAAATCCCGACCAATTTATATCAGAAATAAAATCAAAAGATGAAAATATCAAGTATTTTAATGAAAAAAGCAATGGATGCATTCACCTTGAAAATCCCCAACCATAAGTTTGTATTCATTACAATAATCTTATCAATCACATTGATTTCAGTTAGTACCATACCTCTTTCCGCACAAGAACGTGTGGACATTGACACCCTATGGTATCGTTACCATAATCCAGAGCAAGACCATTATCCGGACTTGCTTCCCGAAGACTGTTATATGGAATTGTATTTGGAAAACGGCATATTGAAGAAAGGGTACTTTTGGGGAACGAGTGACGAGTTTGAACAAGCTCGTGAAGGCTACGAGTGCGGCTATTTCGTCATGCCCATGACGGATATAAAACAAGACAAAGACTCCATTTCATTCCGTCTGGACATTGTCAAGACCTCAAGCGGCGAGAAAGTCAACACTTTCGTCAAAGCCCCCATCGACCGCCATATCCGTTCCTGGCAGGAAGCCACGTCCCGCTATCAGACGTGGGAACCCTTTACCGACCGGATGGAGGATGAGATACAAATGAGTATCTCCTTTGCCCAGTGGTTGGAAAATGACGTTGTACGGTATGGCATGTCTCCGATGAAAGATTCTATAACAGTCAAGAATCTGACCTGTCCTTACAACGATAAGAACGGTAGGGTCTTCGTCTTGCTGAAAGGCAAAATTCCATTATCCTCCTAATTCCTGTTTGCAAGCAGGAATAGGGGACAACGTACCTGAAAAGGACTATCAAACCATCCGTATGGAGAACGACAGCCTGAGACCTACCCGGGAAATGGACATTCAATTATGACGATGATTCTAAAAATTGTGATGCTTACTTCATCTATGTCACACCCAAATAAATAACGAATGAAGCTGATAATAAAACTAATAAAGATTGTCGTCCGTATTTTTGCGGCAATAGTGCTTTTGCTCATCCTGATCGTGGCAATAGGTTTAACCATACAGCATTTCACCACAAAAAAGGCATACAAATACCATATAAGTCAAATACAAGCTGAACGAATCGCCTTGTGCGATTCGTTCGCTCATGGCATCAACTTATATAAGTTGTCATTCGAGACTGTCCCGACCGGTTATAAACATGGACTCTTCGTTGGAGGAATTGAACCTTATTTAGAGGGATGCGCAGACAGCCTGACGAATATTACATTCATGGCCACTCCACAGGCTTCAGGAAACGTACTCATTCCTCTACAAATAAAAGGAAATAAGGTAGAAGCATTGACCCTACAAGAATGTACCGGTAAAGACACCATTGACGGAGACTTCTATGACAACACCAAGGATTTGGGAGCGTTTTTGCAAAAAGGAAGGCATCATCTAGAAAATCCCGCTCATAGCAGTCGCATCTTACATGGAGGTACCTTGTTTATCGCCACGCCCAAACATATTGGGGCACTGCATCGCATCATCATCCGATTTGAGAATGGACAACTTGTATGCCAAGTCTGCCAAGGCACGCCCAAAGCCTACTTCATCAAAAGCATCGTAACAAATACACCTGAAAGGCTCGAAAAAGTTATCAACCTGAACTCAAACAACCAAGAAATGCCAAACGAACTATAAATGAATAAAAGAAAAACATACCTCTTCGACGTAAAAAGCCCTACTTGGATAGCAATTACAGTGTGCCTTGCACTTTTTGTAACTGTAATCCATGGATGCAAACATTCCGATGAAACTCTCCCGTCAGACAAGAAAGCAAAACGAGAGCGTTTTCAGGCCGGAATGCGTTTAAATACATTATCATGCAGGAGGGATTTGGAAAGCGCGCTCCTGTTTATTGACACACTGCACACCCGATATCCCCGCGACCCTCAATTCTACTTCGGCGAAGGATGGATATACCAGATGAAAAATGACAGCGTCAAGGCACGCTCTTGTTTCACGAGGGCTGTGGCTATATACGATTCATTGATAGCGGTAAAAAAGGATTTCGGAGACCAGATAAACCGTGCTTTTATCATTCTAATTTTAGATGGAAGAAAGGCGTACAACCAAAGCCTGGACGAAATCCTACGTACATCAAGAAATCCTCATGATTCACTCGTCATTGAAGAGATTTGGAGGAAAGTCATCTATAAAAAGGAGGATTTGTTCAAGCCTGAGATGCTAATAACCCTTCCCGATTCAATCACACAACGACATTAAAGCCATGAGACATGCCATTTTAATCTTAGCCCACAAAAACATCGGGCAATTATGCAGGTTAGCCGGATATTTCGAAAAGGATTGCGACGTATTCATCCATATAGACAAAAAGCAATCCGTCACACGCGAAGAGGAAGAAAAGTTACGTAGTTACAAACAAGTGAAAGCTGTTTCGCGTGAATATGACGTGAACTGGGGCGGTACAAGCGTATTGGAAAGCGAAATGCACCTGTTGCGTATGGCTGTACAACGCAGCGATGCCGATTACTTCCATCTTATCAGCGGACAAGACTACCCAACCCGTCCGTTAGATTATTTCCTAGAGTTCTTTGACCGGAATGCGGGAAAAGAATACATCGGATACCTGCATTTGCCGCATCCGAACTGGGAAGACAATACTTTCCGCCGACTGCAATATTATTATCCATACGACTATGCCGCAAGCAAAAGGAATCCACGCGGGTGGGTCAGGGAACAGGTAAGGCAACAACAGGTCAAAAGGGCCAAACGCCCCATTCCCGACGAGTTCGACCATCTGTACGGCAGTTCGCAATGGTAGTCCATTACCCGAAAGGCTGCCACCACCTTGTTGGACTATACCGACCGCTTCCCCTCGCTCTATGGCCGGATGTGGATGACTTTCGCGCCGGAGGAATGTTATGTGGCCACCGTACTGGTCAATCTGATGAACAAGGAGGACATCGTGCCTTGGAACCACCGTTTTATCCGTTGGAAACATGAAAACGGCAACCGCCCGGCCAATTTGGGATGCGAACACTTCCATTACCTTTTGGAAGACGAATACCTTTTCGCACGAAAAATCGAGCTGCCATGTAGTACGGTGCTATTGGATAGGATAGACCGGTATCTGTTACAAGATAAGGATATTCGTCTGATGCCTACCGGAGGTTGGAGGTATGACGGTTTCCTGAAATACGGGCATGACAAGAAGTTTTGCGATTTCGTCACGCAAATGTGGTGGGACATAGGGGCACGGACGGGAATAGACATGGGATGCGGTGCCGGTTATTACGTATCGCAATGGAGAAGCTGCGGACTTGCGTTTGCCGGATATGACGCGAATCCCCACACTCCGGATTTGTCGGGCATGCTCCTGCCCGAAGGGGATGCTGCCTGCGAAGTGGCAGACCTCACGGAAGAACTGGACATCCCTACCCCCTTTGACATCGTGGTATGCAAGGACGTGCTCCCGTATATCCCGGAGGAATCGGTATCCACGGCCATAGGTAACCTCGCACGACTGTCGTCGCATTTCATCCTGTTAAGTTGGAACGTAACGGAATCCATGGCCACCCTCCCCCATAGGAACATGACGGACGGAGACATCATCCCACATTTTGAAAAGGAAGGTTATACCGTAGAAAAGTATATGACGGCCAGGCTGCACGTCGTTTTAAAAAGGAAAGACTGCTGTGTGCTCACCCGGCAAAACCTGCCACTCATCGACTACTAAGAAACTGTGATATCCCATAAAGAAAAGAGCAGCCCACGTGCCACAGAATGACACATTGGCTGCTCCTTTCTACATATACTGTCAGGCTTTCTTGATATAATCCACAATCCACTGCCCTACTTCCGTCGTCCCGTAACGCTCCCCGCCTTCTACCTGAATTTCCGGCGTACGTACATTGGCATCCAAAGAAGCATTCACAGCCTTGCGAATCAATGCGCCTTCTTCCTTCAAATCAAAGTACTCGAACAGCATGGCCACGGAAAGAATCTGGGCCAAAGGATTGGCGATGTTCTGCCCCTTGGCTTGCGGCCAAGAACCATGGATAGGTTCGAACACTGGCGTATGCTCACCCGTGGAAGCCGACGGCAACAAGCCCATGGAACCGGTAATGCAAGAGCCTTCGTCGGTCAGGATGTCGCCGAAAGTATTCTCCGTCACCATCACGTCAAAGAAACGCGGGTCTTGAATCATGCGCATGGCGGCATTGTCCACGAACATATAATCGGTCTCCACTTCAGGATACTGCGGAGCCATCTCCTTGGCCACCTGACGCCACAGCCGGCTCGATGCCAACACGTTGGCCTTGTCCACCACCGTCAGGTGCTTGCGGCGGCGCATCGCATATTCGTACGCCACGCGGAGGATGCGTTCGATTTCCGGACGTGTATAAGCGTTCGTGTCGTATGCCTTTTCATCATCTTGGTACTTCTCTCCGAAATACATACCACCGGTCAGTTCGCGGATACAAATGAAGTCTGCACCGCGCACCAACTCGTCCTTCAACGGCGACTTGTGAATCAAACAATCAAAAGTCTCCACCGGACGGATATTGGCAAACAAACCTAACTTCTTGCGCATGGCCAGAAGTCCTTGTTCGGGGCGTACCTTGGCCGTGGGGTCATTGTCGAACTTGGGGTCTCCCACGGCAGAAAACAACACGGCATCGGCATCCATGCAGACTTTAAACGTTTCTTCGGGGAACGGGTCGCCTACTTTGTCAATGGCTTCCGCACCGCAAAGTGCATATTGATAACTTGCGTGATGGCCGAACTTCTCGCATACGGCATTCATCACTGCGACTCCTTGTTCCGAAATCTCGGGGCCTATGCCGTCGCCCGGCAATACGGCAATCTTTAAATCCATAATATTCAGTTTATATTCGTTATTTCAATCATCAAACATGACTCTCCAAGTCCTTATAATCTTCCTCGATGAGGTTCAGCAACTTCACCGTGGCCTTGATGGCGGCTTCCGTCTGGTCGGCATCCAAGCCGCGCGTACGATATACCTTCCCGTTCCAGTTCCACGTAATGACGGCCTGCACCAAAGCATCCGTCCGACCACCCGGCGGAATACTCACACTGTAATTGGCCAGCCACGGGAACTTCCGCGAAAGGCGGTTCTTATAAATATGGCGGGCAGCCCGCATGAATGCGTCGAACTGGCCGTCGCCGGAAGCATTCTCTTCGTACGCCTCCCCGTTGATTTCCAACTTTACTTGTGCCATCGGTTTCAGGCCGTACGCCGTGGTGACCATATAACTCAACAGACGGACATGCTCCTCCACGGTATCATGCTTCAGCACATCGGACACGATATAAGGCAAGTCCTCCTGCGTCACCAACTCTTTCTTATCGCCCAACTCAATGATACGTTCCGTCACTTTGCGGGTCTGCTCGGGCGACAATTCCAAACCCAATTCCTCCAAGTTCTTGAGGATATTGGCCTTCCCGCTGTTTTTGCCCAAGGCATACTCCCGCTTACGGCCGAAACGCTCGGGCAAAAGGTCGTTGCAATAAAGGTTGGCCTTGTTGTCCCCGTCGGCATGCACACCGGCCACCTGCGTAAACACACTCTCGCCCGTAATCGGACGGTTGGGCGGAATAGGGATGCCGGAATAGCTTTCCACCATCCGGCTCACTTCGTTCAACCGGCTCTCGTCGATGCCGGTCTGTGCATTGAACTGGTCTTTCAATATCGCCTGCACACTGGCCAACGGGGCATTCCCTGCCCGTTCGCCCAAGCCGTTGACCGAGGTATGGATACCCCGGCAACCGCCCAACACGGCAGCCAACACGTTGGAAATGGCCAAGTCGTAATCGTTATGGGCATGGAAGTCGAAATGCACGCCCGGATAGCGTTTCACCATCTTGCGGATGTAACCCAACAAATCCAATGGATTCAGGATGCCCAACGTATCCGGCAACATGAAACGCCGGATTTTCATATATTTCAAGGCATCCATCAATGCAAAAACATAGTCCGGCGAATGCTTCATGCCATTGCTCCAGTCTTCCAGATAGACGTTTACGGCAATGCCCAGTTCTTCGGCATAATCCAAAGAACGACGGATGTCGGCCACGTGCTGCTCCAACGTTTTCTTCAACTGGTTCGTACAATGGTTTTCCGAACCCTTACACAACAAATTGATGTTTTTACACCCGCAAGCATGAATCCAATCCAAAGAAGCGTGTCCGTCTACAAACCCCAAAACTTCCACCCGGTGGAGCCGCCCCGTCTGGCGCGCCCACTGGCAAATGCTACGCACTGCATCCACCTCCCCCTCGGATACCCGAGCCGAAGCCACCTCTATGCGATCCACGTTCAGGTCCTGCAACAGCGCACGGGCTATCATCAACTTTTCATGCGGCACGAAACTTACGCCACTGGTTTGTTCCCCGTCGCGCAAGGTCGTGTCCATGATTTCTATCTTCACAGGATTCGCTTTCATCCTTATCAAGCGTTACAACGCTCCCAATCCTCTATCTTTCCTTTGTTTTCCAACAGGAAGTCGATGTCGTCGAGCGCATTCATCAAACAATATTTCTTGTATCCGTTGATTTCGAACTTCTCACTGCGCCCCGTGGCTTTATTGGTCACCGTCTGGTTCGGCAAATCCACCTCTACCTGCATCTTCGGGTCGGCTTCGATGGAAGCAAATAATTCGGCTAGGAAGTCCTCGCTGACCACCACAGGCAACACAAAGTTGTTCAATTCGTTGTTCTTGTGGATGTCGGCAAAGAAACTGCTGATAACGACCCGGAAACCGTAACCGGCTATCGCCCAAGCCGCATGTTCGCGACTGGAACCGCTACCGAAGTTCTTCCCGGCCACAAGAATCTCTCCCCCGTAAGTAGGGTTATTCAATACAAAATCCTTGTTCACCGTCCCATCGGCATTGTAACGCCAGTCGCGGAACAGGTTTTCGCCGAAAAAACTCTCTTCTCTTGTCGTGGCTTTCAAGAAGCGTGCCGGAATAATCTGGTCGGTATCCACATTCTCCAAAGGAAGAGGCACACATGTACTTGTTATGATATTGAATTTCTGTTTCATAGCTCTATTACATTAATGTTCGCGGATCGGTTATCACTCCTGTCACGGCTGCGGCTGCGGCCACCAACGGACTGGCCAAAACCGTACGCGCACCGGGACCTTGACGTCCTTCAAAATTACGGTTGGAAGTAGACACGGACAATTTCTCTGCCGGAATCTTGTCGTCATTCATAGCCAAACAGGCCGAACAGCCGGGCTGACGGAGCGCAAAGCCTGCCTCCTCAAACACCTTGTCCAAACCTTCGGCCTTAATCTGGTCGGCCACCATCCATGAACCGGGCACCAACCACGCCACCACATGGTCTGCCTTCTTACGTCCTTTCACAATGGAAGCAAAAGCGCGGAAGTCTTCGATGCGCCCGTTGGTACATGCCCCGAGGAATACATAATCCACCGGTTTGCCCAACAGCTTCTCGCCCGGTTGGAAACCCATATAATCCAAGGACTTCAGGTATGACACCCGCCCGGCTTCAGGCACCGTGTCTATCGCCGGTACACTTTCCGTAATGCCGATGCCCATACCCGGATTCGTCCCATATGTGATACGGGGTTCAATGTCCGCCGCATTGAAGGTCAGTTCTTTGTCGAACACGGCATCTTCCCCACTCTTCAAGGTCTTCCAGTAGGCCACGGCTTTGTCCCAGTCTTCGCCCTTCGGAGCATATTCGCGCCCTTTGATGTACTCAAAAGTCACCTCGTCCGGAGCAATGAAACCGCCACGGGCACCCATTTCAATAGAAAGGTTACACAGCGTCAAACGTCCTTCCATGGACAAATTACGTACTACGGAACCGGCATATTCCACAAAATAACCGGTAGCCCCCGAAGTCGTCAACTGCGACATCAGATAAAGCGCCACGTCTTTGGCTGTCACTCCCTTCCCTAATTCGCCTTCCACATTAATGCGCATGGATTTGGGCTTTTGCTGCAGGATGCACTGGGATGCCATCACCATCTCCACTTCAGACGTTCCGATACCGAAAGCCACGGCACCCATGGCTCCATGCGTAGACGTGTGGGAATCACCGCACACAATCGTCATGCCGGGCAACGAAAGACCACGCTCCGGCCCCACCACATGGATGATGCCGTTCTTCGGGTCCATCATGCCGAAGTGGGCCAGACCGAAATCGGCCGCATTCTTGGCCAACGTGTCCACCTGTGTCTTGCTGACAGGGTCCTCTATCGGCTTATCTTGGTCGTGCGTCGGAGTATTATGGTCCGGCATACAATAAATATGGTCGGGACGGAAACATTTCAAGCCTCGGGCACGCATGCCGGCGAAAGCCTGCGGGCTGGTCACCTCATGACAGTAAAGCCTGTCGATGTACAGTTGTTGCGGCCCGTCTTCCACGTACTGTACGACGTGTTTATCCCAAATCTTGTCAAACAGAGTATTTGCCATTGTCGTCTTGGATATTTATTTTTTAAATTTGTTGATACAATCAATGTAAGCTTCCACGGAAGCCGTCACGATGTCGGTGTTGGCTCCGAATCCGTAATACACATGCCCGTCGTATTCCACTTGCATGTGCACCTTACCCACATCGTCCGACCCCTTGCTGATGGCCTGTATGGTGAATTCTTTCAGCACCATCTGGCGTTTGATGATGTTCTTCAATGCCGATATGGCGGCATCCACAGGGCCATTCCCGCTAGCCGAGGCTTCGAACTTCTCACCGGCGATGTCCAATCCGATACAAGCCACAGACTTGACACCCATTCCCGTAGTGACTTGCAAATAGTCGAGTTTCACGGCATGGGCGGCAGCACGGTCGGCACCGGCCAACATCAGGATATCGTCGTCGTTCACTTCTTTCTTTTTGTCGGCCAACTTCAGGAATTCCTGGTAAGTCACGTCGAGACGTTCGCCCTCCATTTCTACGCCCAACACGCTCAAACGGTGTTTCAAAGCCGCCCGTCCGCTACGTGCGGTCAAAACGATGGCATTGTCATCGATACCCACATCCTTGGGATCCATGATTTCGTAGGTCTGCACATTCTTCAGTACACCGTCCTGATGGATTCCGCTGGAATGGGCGAAGGCATTACGTCCCACGATGGCCTTGTTGGGCTGTACCGGCATGTTCATCAAGCTGGACACCAAACGGCTCGTAGGATATATCTTTTGCGTATTGATATTGGTATCGATGCCGATTCCTTTATGGCATTTAAGAATCATGGCCACTTCTTCGAGAGAGGTATTCCCCGCACGCTCACCGATACCGTTAATGGTGACTTCCGCCTGGCGGGCACCGTTCATGATTCCCGCAATCGTATTGGCCGTAGCCATGCCCAAGTCATTATGGCAATGTGTGGACAAGATAGCCTTGCCGGCCGAAAGACCGTCCACATGTTCCATCAGATATTTGATTTTGGCCCCGAACTCCTGAGGCAAGCAATATCCCGTCGTGTCGGGAATGTTCACCACCGTCGCACCGGCCTTTACCACGGCATCCACCACACGGGCCAGATATTCATTGTCCGTACGCCCCGCATCCTCGGCATAGAACTCCACGTCCTCCACATAACGTTTGGCATACTTCACGGCAGCCACGGCACGCTCGATGATTTCCTCACGGTTGGAATTGAACTTATATTTAATATGGGAATCCGAAGTCCCTATGCCGGTATGTATCCGCTTGTGTTTGGCAGCCTGCAGAGCCTCGGCTGCCACATCGATATCTTTCTGCACCGCACGGGTCAACGCGCAAATCGTAGGCCATGTCACTGCCTTTGAAATTTCTATCACCGAATTGAAATCACCGGGACTGGATACCGGGAAACCGGCCTCTATCACGTCCACTCCAAGTGCCTCCAACTGGCGTGCCACCTGGATTTTCTCCACCGTGTTCAACTGGCAGCCGGGAACTTGTTCCCCGTCGCGTAAGGTCGTATCAAAAATAAATAATCTGTCGCTCATATCTTTTCGTTTCATAATCTACTAAAAAAGAAGCCTTTCTCACCGGGAAGTGGGAAAGGCCTTGTATTTTTTACACACTACAACTACGCACAGACCACACTTCCCACCGCAAAACGCAGTCGAATATCCAACATGGCCAATAATGTAATCGTTGTACCCATTACTTCTTCCTTTTTCATTATTCGACTGCAAAGATAAAAGAAATTATCAACTCAAACAAATAAATTAAAAGGAAAAATATTATTAAACTATTATATTATCATTAAAAAGACCTGAAACAAGATTCTTCACCATTAACCTATCTATATTGTTGAACCTGTTCCCGTTTTTACCTCAAAAAACTATTTTCACACACAAAATTTCCTTCGGCATTCTTACAGGTAACCGTAATCAAAAACCATTCAACTCCAACCTTAAAAAGGGAAATTCCCAACAGGTTCAACAGTAATATATACGGAAGGACACTCTATAACAGTAATCCTTCCGTATACACCATGACTTTACTTACGCAAATCCCTCTTGCACGGTGACTCATCCATAAAGAGATAGCTCTTTTGGTATCCGCCGCAATCCACTACTATTTTCTCGAATACAATTCCCGGATCTAAAGGTTTCAAGATAAGCAACTGCATCCCGTCCGCAGATGGAGGAACGGCAAGTTTCACAACCTTCTCCACAACCCTACGAGCTACCGTAGGGTAAAACACATTATACACATTTTCCGGCTCCTCGTTCAAATTGGCATTGAAATTGACCACCTTCTCTTTCCCTCCATCGAAACCGACGGTATACTCGTGGCCTTTCACATCGTGGAAAGCCAACGTGGACTTGACCACCACGTGCACGTTGACTTCCTGCACATTTTCCGGAAGGGCCATCTTGTAAGTCAGCGACGCGCCTTCCACGCCCTCGGTGTAAGGCATCAATGCCACACCGCTCAGCGTACGCCCCAAATAAGGAATGGCCTTCCAATCGGCCGTTGCGGCAGGTTTTGCATCAAAATAATGCTCGGCTTCCATAGACACCACGCCATGCTTGCCCGTAAAGACGTAGCCTCCTTTTTGCCGCCCGGGATTCTCTATCCGGAATACTTCCGGCATGATATTGGCACGGAAGTTATCATTCCACGAGGTATATCCGATATGTTTCTGCGCCATCATGTTTTTCCATTTCCCCCCGGACATCACATTATTGTAGTCATCACATAACAAAGAGTCAAACTTGAATGTCCGTGCCACCTTATCCGCCCAAAAGTTAGCTTGCGGATTGTTCTCCTTATATAACTTATGGTTCATGGCTTGCGCATAATACATCTCATAAAGATTGGCCATGGCTTGCACCGGGAAAAGAATCAACTGCTTGTAAGCGTCATGATACTCCTGCGGCAAAGACAGGTATTGGCGAAGCGCATCGGCCTCCAACTTACGGTATCCATCAGCCACCTGTTTCCACTCGCCGGTTTCTATATTGTAAGTATGGCGGTCCAACATTTCCGGAGTCACACGCCCGTTGTATTTGCTATAAAGGTTGAGGATACGCGCAGCTTCATCTGCCTGTCCTTCTCCAAACTGTCGGGCACAAAAACCACGCGGATGCTCCAACAGGTTATCTGCCGTATACCGTTTCGGGTTCCAAGCCATATCCAAGAACAAAGTAATGGGATACTCCATGGGTTTCAAATCCCCTACATTAAGAATCCATAATTTATCCACACCGTAATCATACGTCAACTGCAACTGCTCCCACATGTTCTGTATGGGAGTCACATTCAACCATTTTGAATTTCTCGGTGCACCGACATAATCCACATGATAATACATGCCCCATCCTCCGGGACGTTTGCGTTCTTCCGCATTGGGCAGACGACGCACATTTCCCCAGTTATCATCGCAAAGCAACATTATCACATCATCGGGTACACGCAGGCCCATGTCATAAAAACGCTGTACCTCTTTATATATGGCCCACACTTGCGGCCGTTCATCAGCAGGTCTGCCAGTCACATCCCTAATGATTTTACGCTGATTTTTAATTACCTTCTCAAGCAAGTTCATATTATATTCGTCACGGTTGACATACTCGTGGTCTGCCCCTTCCTTTCCTCCCATCGGGGCATCACCATCTCCACGCATACCGATGGTTATCAAATCTTCAGTATCTTTCGCACGCTCTATTCCTTCACGGAAAAAACGATCAAGCACCTTTTGGTTCGTCGCATAATCCCATACCCCGTACTGCCTACGTTTACGCGCCCATTCCTGATGGTTGCGTGCCATCGGTTCATGATGCGAAGTTCCCATGATGATCCCCATGTCACGGGCGGTCCTGCTGTTTTCGGGATCATCTGCATAGAAGCTCCATGACCACATGGCCGGCCACATAAAGTTCCCCCGCAAACGAAGAATCAACTCAAATACCCGAGCATAAAAACGGTGGTCTCCATAATTGGTCCCATAGGTATGCTTTACCCATCCAGTAAGGCAAGGGGCTTCATCGTTCAGAAATATGCCCCTATACCTTACAGCCGGTTCGCCGGCCGTATATTCACCACGCTGAATATACAGGTTCTTACGCTGCACCACAGGCACATCTGCCCAATCATACCAGGGAGACACCCCTATCTGTTCTGAAAGTTCATATATGCCATAAATCGTTCCCCGCTTATCACTGCCGATAACGACCCATGCCTCGTCTACTCCATCAAAAGGACGAGAAACAGCTCTCATCAAATATTTCTCACGTTTACCTTCCAATGAAGTTATATCTATCTTTTTCGTCTTTACGAGTTCCTTGACAAATCTGCTCTCCAAAGAACCAACCACAATCAAACGCTTCCCCTTTACGGAGTGGAGAAGTTCGGCCTGCATTCCCGTCACCTTACGGAAATCATCTTGTAAGTTTTTCGCAGCTATGGCAACTCCGATGTCATCTTTTTCATCCAATAATATCGGAGTAACCTCCCCACCCTCAACCAACGTAAAACAATCAGCGGCAGGCTGCCCAAAAGTAATCCCCTTGTTGTCGATAGCCCAGGCTGAACCTATCAGCCAACTCACCGCCAATAATACCATTAACATTCTTCTTTTCCGCATAACCATAAAATCTTATTTGTTTTCAATCATATTGCCATTTTCCCCTAAAAAATCCATTGCAAAGAAACAAACAAAAATCAGAAACTTCATAAAATAACTATTGCGAATATTTTAGCGTATGTAACATCTACCACTTTTTCTTGCAAAAAGCCGATTCCATACATTAAGGTAACAATGCATATAAATTCTTCACTTACATAGAACTGAATTATAAAATAAATATCTGGATATAAGACAAGAACAGGATATACCGGTAGGTTTAGAAGAAAGGAAAGAATGTAACATCAGGTTACATATTCAAAAACGAAATCAGATTATAGTTAAAAAAGACCAAAGCCTACAGTTATCCCAACTAAAATAATACAGTATTCATTCAAACCATTATATAACCACCCCTTTTAAACAGAGATAGCAAATACTTATCATCTCCATCCTTCCGTAAAATCCCCAAATCATGTTTCATTGGTGCCAAAGATTGTGAAAGATGTTTCTTCTCCATACTTTTACACCAGAAGCCAGATAATCCAATGAATTTTTAGTCCCCGCATTCATAATGCAGACCTGCAATGTAGAGATATTGCTTAATATACCATCCAGACAATGACATAATTGGACGATGCTAACGTCGCTTATTCGCTACCCAAAGACAAGCAGGATGTGAACTTTCAGGAACACCATAAAAGATGTCTACGAGTTTGTCCAAACCATTTCTGCCAAAGGACATCATTGTGTCCTGAAGGCCATGGACAATTACAGTGCGTTGCTCATTTACCTGCTTTCAGAGGCCGGGATAACCCGTCAATCTTGAGAAGTCCGCTGAAGATAAAACAACTTTGCCCGTATAATGCTTATCACCACCAAGACAGATGAGATGGATACACAGTTCATCGCCTTTATCAAAAAAGCGGATGGGCCGGGCCACGTCACCTCCACCCGTTGAGCTAAATATACCCCAAATACATTCTCTCTACACAGTGGCTCCCCCCCCTTTATGCCTATACAGCATATTAGCGCCGGAGGATGTGAAAGGGGAACCTCGCAACGGCCATAAAAAAACCCGTTCCCCCGCCCGGCATGGGCCGTGCGCGGGGGAACGGAATGGAAAA
>NZ_CFQRNQ010000019.1:0-67224 GCF_986071375.1 Paraprevotella sp.
AAAATCCCGTAAAATGGCGTAAAAGTTCTCCACGACCTTGCCAACGATAATCCTCAGATTTTCGTGGTGAGGTACACAAGAGGTACAAAAAATGGCGTAAAAAGGCTTAGCAACGATTATCAACGATACTTGTGCAACAAAAAAGGCGCCCCATAAAGAGCGCCATATTAATCGATTACAATCAATTTAATTCATTGATAATCAGATAGTTACTTGCCGATGCAGAATTTCTTAAAAATATTCCCCAATACTTCATCTGTAGTAATTTCACCGCCTACAATTTCGGCCAGATGGAAAAGGCATTCACGTAAATCCTGACTGATGAAATCACCGGAAAGGTGAGTTTGAAGTCCGTTTTGTACGCGGTGGATATCTTCGAGAGCCAGAGATAATGCCTCGTAGTGTCTCACATTCGTGACGATGAGGTCGGAAGAAGTCAGTTCAGGGACAGAGGCTACCTTTACAAGGAGATTTTGCAGTTCTTGGATACCTGTTTTTTCTTTGGCAGAAATAGATAGCGTGACAGTGTTTTCTGGCAAGCCGGATAGCTTTGTCGGGACAGGCGATGCTTGGTCTGATTTGTTCAACAAGATGATGAGTTGTTTGTTGGAACAGAGAGGGAGGATACGGGGCGAAAGTTGTCGGATTTGGGCTTCCGCACAAGTATTGTCTACGACCCATAGGACAATTTCCGCTTGTTCCATCTTGTGGAAACTGCGTGCAATCCCCATGTTTTCTATTGTGTCGTGGGTGTCGCGTATACCGGCGGTGTCGATAAATCTGAACGTGATGCCGCTGAGGTTTACCGTGTCTTCAATCACATCGCGCGTTGTGCCGTGTATGTCGCTCACAATAGCCTTTTCTTCGTTGAGCAGCGTGTTCAGGAGTGTGGACTTTCCTGCATTGGTTTCACCGACAATCGCTACGGGTATTCCATTTTTGAGGACGTTTCCCACGCTGAATGAGTGGACCAATCCACTGATGACTTTTTCTATATCTCCGGCAATGGTTTCCAATTCGCTACGGTCGGCAAACTCCAGTTCCTCATGGTCACTGAAATCCAATTCCAGTTCCATCAGGGAGGTGAGGTGGAGCAAGCGTTCGCGCAAGGCAGACAGTTCGCGGCTGAAACCGCCCCTCATCTGGTTCATGGCCATCCGGTGGGTGGCAGCGGACGAAGAGGCTATCAGGTCTGCCACGGCCTCTGCCTGGCTCAAATCCATCTTTCCGTTCAGGAAGGCACGTTGTGTGAACTCGCCCGGACCGGCCGCCCTGCATCCTTTCCGGATGAGCAGTTGCATGACTTGTTGCAAGATGAAAGACGAACCGTGGCATGAGATTTCCACGCAATCTTCGCCCGTGTAAGAATGAGGTGACTTGAACAAACCGATCAATACTTCATCAATGATCTCCCCATCGTCTTGCCGGATATGTCCGAATGCCATGGTGTAAGCCTTGCGTTCGGAAAGGGGGAGGGGGTGTTTACCTGCGGGAGTAAAAATACGGTCGGTTATGGCGATGGCATCTTTTCCTGAGATGCGGATTACGCCAATGGCACCTCCTTGTGCAGTGGCAATGGCACAAATTGTATCTTGCGTGTTCATGAGAGCTGTTTGCTATTTCAGAAACTCCCCGTCGCGTCTGTAGTGCAGACGGACGGAGGGGGATATGAATGTTTAATAGGTCATTGGTACAGTGTGGCAGCCATCAGGTTGACCATTTCTTCCAACCCCTTACGGTCGGTTTTGTCGAAACTGTCCGCTTTGTCACTATCTATGTCCAATACTCCTTTTATTACCTTATTATATATGATTGGAATCACGATTTCAGAACGGGATTCGCTGCTGCATGCGATATGTCCGGGAAAAAGATCCACATCGGGCACTATCAGAGGGCATTCCTTCTCCCATGCCGTACCGCAGACACCACGTCCTTTCCGGATACGGTAGCAGGCAATGCTCCCTTGGAACGGCCCGAGTGTGAGTTCTTGTTCGGATTTCACCAGATAAAATCCTACCCAGAAGAACCCGAACGCTTCTTTCAGTGCAGCCACCGTGTTGGCCATTACGCTTATCTCGTCCCGTTCCCCTTCGATAAGCGCGGCGTAATGTTTGAGAAATTGGCGGTAGCGTTCGCTTTTGTCTGAATCCTCAGAGGGTTTGAAATCGATATTCATGCTTGTATAATCGTTTAAATCCGGTCGATGACCAACTGAATCAGATCGTCGATTTTGTTTTTGTAACTTGGATCGGCTTCTCCGGCCACCCGGTTGGCTATCACCATGCAACATGTCGTGGCCTTGTGTCCCATCAGACGGGCCAATCCGGCCAGTGCGGAACTCTCCATTTCGAAATTGGTGATTTGAAGTCCGTTGTAAGAAAAGCTTTCAATCTTCTCATTCTGACGGGGGTCCGCCAAAGGAATGCGGAGCTGACGGCCTTGCGGGCCGAAGAATCCACCGCAGGCTACGGTGATGCCCCGTACCATATCGTCGGCAGCTATGCGTTCTATCAGTTCCGGATGTGCGTCGATGACGTAAGGAGCAGGGGCGCACAGGTTTCCGCTCCATCCCAAATGATTAAGCAACGCGCGTTCTAACGGCAGGTCGCATACGGCATTGCGCCCTTCATAGAAGTTCAGCAAACCGTCGAAACCGACTGATTTTACGGAACAAATGAATGTGCCGACCGGCGTATAAGGCTGAAGCCCGCCGCATGTACCGATGCGCACCAGTTCCAAGCTGCGGAGCTTTGCTTTTTCCCTGCGGCTGTTGAAGTCGATGTTGGCCAAGGCGTCCAGTTCGTTCATGACGATGTCGATGTTGTCGCAGCCTATGCCGGTGGATACGACCGTGATACGTTTTCCTTTATGCGTACCCGTGATTGTTCTGAATTCGCGGCTAGAGATGTCGCATTCCTGGGTGTCGAAATGGGCTGCCACTACGGGGACACGCCCCGGGTCGCCCACGAGGATGACCTTGTCTGCCAGTTGTTCCGGTTTTACGTGAAGATGGAATATGCTCCCGTCTTCGTTGATGATAAGCTCTGATGGTGCAAAATACTTGTTCATAAGCGTTATGGTTTTAAAAGATAAACATGATCATTTTTTGTGTGATTGTATTTCTATATTGCGGATGGTTTTGGCTTCCGCACGCAGTGCCGTTTCAGCCTTTTCGCATTGTGCTTCAAGCTGAAGGATTTGTTGGCTCAACGTTTGACGTTGCGCGTCGTTGCCGTTGGCATACCGGTCGCGCAGGGTTTGCAGTTGTTGGCGGTCTTTGTCCAGTTGCATACGGTTCTTCTGCCATGCAGCCATTTTTTTGCGTGCTTCCGGAGATTTGAAGTCGTCCAACAAGGTGTAAGTGTTGCGGTTGTCTATGACAAACTCGAAGTCCTTCTGCTTCTTGACCACCTTGGGTGCACTCAGTGCGGCTTGCAGCCTTTGCCGTGCCTGTGCCACGGCTTCCTTGTCCCCCCATGTCTCCGCGATACTGTGGATAAGGGCCAGACGGCATAGTTCATCCTCCTCGTATATATTGGCATCATACACCTTGCGGACATCGTTCGGGATGAAGATGTAGATACACACCTTGTCCTCCGGTTGGTTCCGGTCGGACACGAACCATCCCAGTTGGTTGAACTCGTCAATGGCCAACATGTAGTCATTGGCAGGCGAGTTGAAAGGCATGCCAAGGTTTTCCGGATAGAGGAATTTCTTCTCATCCATGTCATAGCGTGTCACGAAGATGTCATATCCTCCGATGCTTTCCTCTCCTTGGGCGGCATAGTAAAGCGTGATGCCATCGGATAGCATGAACGGATAGTTCTGCGCGTCATCTCCGTCCAACTCATCCAATTTATGGGGATTGGTCCATTGGCCTCCCACAAGGTCGCTGGTAAACAACCGGAGGTATTTGTTCTCGTCCGGTTGTGCGAAATATATCTTATTGCCCAATTCGGACAGGTAGACTGTGCAATTGTTTTCGTCCGGACGGTTGAAGAATGTGCCGTACGGACTGATTTCCCCGCTTTCCGGACTGAGTTTGATGTGGTTCAGGAACGTATTCTTGTCCACGACCAGGCTGTCTATGACCGTCACCCGTTCCGTAGCTCTCATCATGGAGCGCAACCGGGCTATTTTCTGCAATTTTCCTTCTTCCACGTCGGTCGGTTGCCGTTTGCGTTTCAGCTTCTTGATATCCTGATTAAGGAGTTCTTCCGCCTCGTCAAACTGGTAATGATTCATATAATATTCAGCCGTCGGGGTTGGTATGGCCTGCCCGTTCTTCTGCGCTTGCGAAGGTAAGGAAAGCAAAAGGGAACAAAATACCGGCAATATATATTTCTTCATGTTCAAACTGATGGTTATACCTTATTTATTCAAAGGTAGGGATTTATTCTTTATCCTGTATCCTTTTCTAATAATATTTAACGTGGAAAGGACGCTCCACGCGGTCTTTTAGGTCGGTGTAAAGGAATCCTCTTTCTTCCTAAAGCGTTACATTTTTCCTGTCGCTGAAAGGCTCGTTTCATTTGCCGCAGAACGGAAAATCAATCTAAGCCAAACGATTTTTCATTCTGCGCCAAATGATTTTTCGTTCTGCGGAGATTGATTTCGCTGTTGTATGTTATTGATTTTCAGTGCGCAATAAAACGGTGCGGCGGTGGTAAAAAATCTGTATAAAAGCATTCGTCCTGTGCGTTTCAAGTTTGGGGCGCACGCAGGCCGTTGCGCGGCAGGCAGAGGGTGAACATGCTGCCTTTCCCCACGGCGGAATGCAGGATGATGTAGCCGTGGTGTTGGTTGACGATTTGCTTGCATAGGGCCAGACCGATGCCCGAACCGTTCGGTTTGGTGGTGTAGAACGGGACGAAGATGCGCTCCTGCGCCTCCACGGGGATGCCTTGCCCGTAGTCCTGCACGCTGATTTGCACTTCGTCCTCGGCCGTGTTCCGGCGCAAATGGATTTTTATTTCGCTTTCGGGGCTTGGGGACGCGTCGCGTGCGTTGGTAATCAGGTTAATCAAGACCTGTTCGATTTGGGAGCGGTCGGCCTGGAACGTGAAACCGGGATAAGGTTGGTCGAAGGTGAGGTGCGTGCCCTCGAACAGCTTTTTCAAGTCGTCGAAAAGCTCGTCCACACGGATGGCTGCGTATTGCGGAGGGGGCACACGGGTCAGTTTGCGGTAGTTCTCCGTGAAGTGGAGCAGGCCCTTGCTGCGGCGGTAGATGGCCTGTAAGGCTTGCTGCATCTGGCCGTACTGTTGGGCGGAAGGTTCTGCCGTGGGGGCTTGCCGGGTGAGCGTCTCGCTCAGTGACAGGATGGGGGTGAGGGAGTTCATGATTTCGTGGGTCAGTACCCGGGTGAGCGTCTTCCACGATTCCAGTTGCTGTTCTTCCAACACGTGGTGTATGTCTTTGAGCGTGAGGAGTATCCGTGGGCGGTTGTCCAAAGTGAAGCGTGTGGACGAGAGCAAGAGCTCTTTCGTTTGCCCGTGGCGTTCCACCGGCACTACGCACGCCTCCGGTCCGGACCGCCGCAACCATTCCTCCGGCACGCGCCGACACGTGCCGACTTGTGCCGTGGCCGCCCGGTTCATCCATTCCACGTGCCCTTCGCCGTCGCACGAGACGATGCCGGTGTCCACGTGGTCGAGCAGGAGTTGGTAATATTTCTGCCGTGTGGCCTCGTCGAACAGCTGTTGCCGGTATGCGGCGAGCGTGTGTTCGATTTCCCGTTCCAGGCCGAGGGCGTGGCCGGATTCCTCCGGGGCGAAACGGGGAATCTCTTTCAACCCGCTGTGGCGGATGCCCCGTATGAAAGAGCGCAACAGCCGGATTTGGCGTGTCTGCCGGTGGTGGAGGGAAGCATACAGGCCGATGAAGGCCGCGACGCACACGGCAGCGGTGAGCCACAGTTGCTCCGCAGCGCAGAAACAGGCGGCTGAGGCCGTCAGGAACAACCCTGCGCCGCAGGCGGCTGCCTGCCAATGAGGGGGGATTTTCATAAGCCTAATTTTTCGAGTTTGCGATAGAGCGAGTAGCGCGTGATGCCCAACATCTGGGCGGCGCGGCTCATGTTGCCTTCGCACAGGCGGACGGCTTTTTCCACGGCGTTGCGTTCCAGTGCTTCCAAGTTGAGTGTCCCGCCGTCGGCCACGGGCGATGCCGGGGCGTGCAGCAGGAAGTCGTCGGCATGGAGGGTGTCGGCGTTGCAGAGCACGACGGCGCGTTCGATGGCATGTTGCAGTTCGCGCACGTTGCCCGGCCAGGCATACCGTTGCAGCTTGCCCCTCGCGTCGCGTGCGATTTGCTGGATGTCTTTCTTGTATTTCCGTGCGTACGTCCGCAGGAAATGGTCGGCTAGCAGTTGGATGTCCTCGCCGCGTTCGCGCAGGGGCGGGATGTGGATTTCCACCGTGTTGATGCGGTAGAACAGGTCTTGCCGGAACGTGCCCTCCGTCACCTGCGCGTGCAAGTCGGCGTTGGTGGCGCATATCAGGCGCACGTCTATCGGAATCTCGTGCGTGCCGCCGAGCCTCACGATGCGCCTTTTCTCCAAGGCCGTGAGCAGCTTGCTTTGGGCGGTGGGGGAGAGGTTGCCCACTTCGTCGAGGAAGAGCGTACCCCCGTGAGCCAGTTCCAACCGTCCTTTCTTTTCTTTGCGGGCATCGGTGAAGGCCCCTTTCTCGTATCCGAACAGTTCGCTCTCGAACAAGGTTTCCGGCACGGCACCCACGTCGATGGTCACGAACGGTTCTGCCGCACGCGACGAATGGGCGAGAAGATAACGGGCCACTACGTCCTTCCCCGTGCCGTTCTCGCCCAACAGGAGCACGTTCACGTTGGCCTCGTGCAAGCGTCCGATGGTGGAGATGATGTTCCTCATGCCCTCCGACTCGCCGATGAGCAGGGGTTGCGGTGTTTCCCGTTCGGCACTGAGGGCTTCCACACGCTCCTCGAGCCGTCCCACCTCCGTCTGTGAGCGGCGCAACTTCATGGCGGCGTGGAGCGTGGCCAGCAGCTTGTCGTTTTCCCAAGGTTTCGACACGAAGTCCGTAGCTCCGGCCTTGATGGCCTGCACGGCTTTGTCCGTGTCGGCATAGGCCGTCATCATGACCACCACGGCATGGCGGTCCAGTTTCAGGATTTCCTGCAGGCAGTCCATGCCCTCCTGTCCGCTCACGGTGTCGCGGGTGAAGTTCATGTCCAGCAGTACGATGTCCGGCCGGAAGTCGGTGATGAAATGTACGATACGGTCGGGCGAGCGCATGACCTTGACTTTCTCCGCGTAGGGTTCAAGCAGGAGATGGAGGGCGAAGAGCACGTCTTCGTTGTCGTCTATGATGAGTATTTTTCCTAATGCAGGCATAGAATATGGTATTTGATGCGAGGCAAAGTTACGCAAAAATGTGTGCGGATGTGCATTTTCGCACATAAAAAGTGCAAATCCGCACAACTTGTTTTCCGGTGTGGATGGGGTATCCATTTGGAATACAGTTGTTTGCATTTTTGGCACGCAAATTGGATGTGATTGGTTGTAACCGAATGATAAAAAGACTTATGGACATCAGAATGCGGATAGGATGCGTGGCATGCGTAGCGTGTTGGGGCTTGGGGATGGCGGCACAGCCTCTTCCGCCCACGGGCGGTTGGGGACTGGACGACGTGGTGCTCCAGGCCTGTCAGTCTTCGCCCGACGCGTTGGCCGCGCGCCATACATTCCGCTCGGCTTATTGGGACTATCGCTCGTTCCGGGCTGATTACTTGCCTTCGCTCACGTTGACTTCCGGGCCGAACCTCGACCGTTCCATCAACCAAATCACGATGGAAGACGGGTCGGTGCGTTTCGTCGAGCAAAACCTGTTGAACACCGACCTGTCCCTGCGCGTGCAGCAGAATGTCAGTTGGACGGGTGGCACGTTGTCCTTGGAATCCTCCCTCTTGCGTACGGATTTGCTGAGCGACCGCACTTTTTCATGGAAGAGCGTGCCGGTCAACATCGGCTACAGCCAGTCACTTTTCGGGTACAACAACCTGAAGTGGAGGCGGCGCATCGAACCGGTGCGCTACGAGGAGGCGCAGCGGTCTTATCTGGAGACGATGGAGTTGGTAGCCGCACGGGCCGTGGACAAGTTCTTCGCGTTGGCCATGGCACAGAGCAACTATGCCACGGCGTGCCAGAATTTCGCCCATGCCGACACGCTCTACCGTTTCGCACAGGGGCGTTACCAGATTGGTACGACCACCGAGAACGAGATGCTCCAGCTCGAAATCAACCGCCTGAACGAGGAGACCAACCGGCTGAATGCCCGTATCGAGATGGACGAATGCGCCTTGGACTTGCGTTCCTATCTGGGTTTGCATGAAGGCGATACCTTGCCCGCGATACGGATGGTCACGGAAGTGCCCGACGTGATGGTGGAGGAGGGGGCAGCCTTGCAGTGGGCGCATCTCCACAGTCCCGACATCCTCTACATGAAGCGGCGCAAGTTGGAGGCGGAAAGCAACGTGGCGCAGGCCAAGGCCAACGCTGGCCTGAAAGCCGACCTGTATCTTCGTTTCGGTCTGACGCAGACGGCGGAGAATTTCTCTTCCACCTACCGCCATCCGCTCGACCAACAGGCGGTGAGCATCGGTATCACCCTGCCCATCCTGGACTGGGGAAAGGGGCGCGGGCAAGTGCGCGTGGCCCGTTCGCAACGGGACTTGGTGGAGACGCAAGTGGAGCAGAGCCGTACGGACTTCGACCAGAATATCCGCAAGTTGGTGGGGCAGTTCAACCTGCAGGGGCTACGTGTGCGCGTGGCGGCCCGCACGGACAGCACGGCCTTGCGCCGCAGCGAGGTGGCGCGCCGCCTGTACGTGTTGGGAAAATCCAGTGTGCTCGACCTCAACGCCTCTATCGAGGAGAAAGATGCCGCGCGCCGGAATTACCTGAATGCCCTGCACACCTACTGGAGCCTTTACTACACTCTGCGCAGCCTGACGCTCTACGACTTCTTCGAAGGCCGCCCGTTGCAGGTGGATTATGGGCAACTGGTGAAAGACTGAACCTGAATGTGTAACGTTTATACCTTATTATATATATGGACATACAACTCAAGAAAAAACCGTGGTTCGTGCGCCACAAATATTATGTGTCGGGAGGCATCGTGTTCCTCTCCTTGGCTGCCTATACGGTGGCCTTGCTGTTCTCGCCCGAGAAACAGCGCGTGTCGGCCGATACGTTGGGACTGGCCGAAGCCGTGGAGGCCGACTTCCTGGAATACGTGGAGCAGGAGGGGGTGGTGCAGCCCATGCTGTCCTTGCGCGTGAACAGCCGGATAAGCGGTTATGTGGAGCGCATCGTGGCCGAGGAGGGCGCACGGGTGCGGCAGGGCGACACGTTGCTGGTGCTATCCAATCCCGAATTGTTGGACGAGATGGAGGTGCAGGAGAACGCCCTGCACAAGCAACTCATGTCCTACCGTGAGCAGGAAATCGAGATGGAACAAAAGACTTTGCTCCTGCGCAAGCAGGTGTTGCAGAACCGTTATGAGTTGCAACGCATTTCGGACAGCTATGCCCTGAGCCAAGAGGAGTTCCGCATGGGCATCAAGAGCAAGGCGGAACTGGAGGTGGCGCGGCAGGAGTACGAGTACAAGACCCGTGCGGCGGAACTGGAACAGGAGAGCCTGCAGCACGATTCGGCGGCCACCATCGTGCGCCGCTCGCTCATCCGCAACGACAGGGAGCAGGAAATCCGGAAATTCGAGCGGGTGAAGGCCAAGCAGGAGTGGCTCGTGGTGCGTGCGCCCCTCACGGGGCAGTTGAGCAACCTCACGGTCGTGCCCGGCCAACAGGTGCAGGCCGGAGGGGAAATCGGCGAAGTCAAGGTGCTCGACCGCTATAAGGTGCGGGTCACTCCCGGGGAGTATTACATCGACCGTATCGTAAGCGGGCTTCCAGCCAAGGGCACTTACAAGGGCAAGCCGTATGCCATGTCGGTGCGGCGCGTCGTACCGGAGGTCAAGGACCGCATGTTTACCGTGGACTTGGCTTTTACGGGCGAGGTGCCTCCGTCCTTGCGCCTCGGGCAGGCTCTGCGCGTGCAGATAGAATTGGGTAACCCGGAACGGGTGCTGACCATCCCTCGTGGCGATTTCTATTCCGTGACGGGCGGACAGTGGATTTATAAGGTGGTGCCGGGCGAGAGCCGTGCCGTGCGCACGTTCATCCGTTTGGGGAGGCAAAACCCCAAGCAATATGAAGTGTTGGAAGGCCTGCAACCCGGCGACCGTGTCATTACGTCCGGCTACAGCCGTTATGGCGACGTGGAGGAATTGGCATGGGACGAATGAAACCAAGGAAACAGTTTGAAGCTATGGGAACAATAAGTTTGTGGGTGCAGAACCTGAAACAGGCCTTGCGTAATCTGCGCAGCCACGGTTGGCAGGCTGGGATTTCTGCCATGGGATTGGCCGTGGGCATCGTGTGCCTGACGTTCAGCCTGAACTGGCTGTGGACGGAAACGAACTACGATTACTTCCGTCCGGGTTACAAGGACTTGTATCTGGTGCAGTATAATGATTCTACCCGTTGGACAGTCAGTGTCGTTTACAATGTGGCTGTGCAGATGGACAGTTTGTTGGAGGGAAAAGCTGAAGTAGGAGTGGTAGGGATGACATCGGGTATCCAAGTGTATCCTTCCGGTCGGAAAGAGGACTATTTTCGAGCCAGTAGCTTGGCTGCTTCTTCTGGGATGGTGCGTGCTTTGGGGCTTACGGTGCTGTCCGGCGACCCTGAAAAGGCATTGGCCATGCCCGGGCATGTGGTTCTGACAGAAAGTCTGGCCCGGAAGATTTTCGGAAGGACGGATGTCGTGGGGCAAACCTTTGAGACCTCCGGTTATGGTGTGGATGGGACGCAGGCCGTGGGGGCGGTAATAGCCGATAACGAAGGTAGGACGTTTAGGGGGTACGATATGTTGTCGCCGCTGAATGTGCAGGAAAGTGAACGGGAGTGGAATGCTTTCGGTCTTTACATGGTCTATGTCCGGACCGAAGAACCCAGGGTTGTGGAGGAAGCGTTCAGCCGGATTTACTTGCCGCAGGAGAAGAGTTACTGGAAGTTCCGGCTTATCCCTTTGCGCACGGCTCATAAGGTGGGTTACGGCGAATCTTTCCTGCACGCTTATTTTTACCCTTTGGCGTTCACGCTGATTTCCGTCTTGTTGTTGTGTAGTGCCGTAGTCAACCTCTTGGCGGTGTACACTTCCGTTTTTTTAGGACGGGTGCGCGAATACGCCTTGCGCCGCAGTTTGGGAGCGTCGGCATGGCAGAATGCCGTTTGGATGCTGACGGAGGTCATGCCCGTTGCCTTGTCGGGCATTTTGTTGGGCTGCGTGGCCTTGGAGTGGTTGGCGCACGAAGGCCAAGTGCCTGGCAATCTTTCGCATGTGTATGTCTGTTTCGCACAAGTCGTGGGGGCAGTGCTCGTGTTGGTGGTGGCCGGGACGGGTTATCCCGTACACAAGGTGCGCCGGGCTTATCGGTTTACGTTGGGCGGAGGGGCTTCCGCAGGCCGTTCCCACGCTTGGCTGTTGGTGGTGCAATGTTTCGCGTCGGCTTTCTTGCTGTTCATCTCTTTAGGCATGCAACGCCAGTTGTCGGGGATGATGAACCAAGACCTTGGCTTTGAACGTGAGGACATATTGCGTTTGCACACCGGGCGGAAATACTGGCCCGGCGAAGAAGATCCTTTTGATTTCAAATCCATATTTTACGACTTGCCTCAGGAGTTCCGGAAGGAGGCGGCAGCCGGTATCACGGATGCCATAGCCTTGCCTGCGGATATTTTCAACCGTTTTTCGCGGAGGCGCATCAATTTGTTGACCGAAGAAGAATGGAACGGGAAGAAGGATGACAGGTTGACACCCGAAAACGAAATAGATTATATGGAGGTTCCTTATGCGGCTTTCGACTTTTTCCACCTGCACATTCTGAGAGGTGCGCGGTTGGAAGGACAGCCGGAACAGGACGGTGTGGAGCCGGTCATGTTCAACGAGGCGGCTTGCAGGAAGTTCCGGGCGGGAGACTTCAGGAAGGTGAACCTTTATGTCGGCTCCGATGATACCGGGCATAATATAATGATGTATACTACGTGGACTAACCATATTGCCGGAAAGTTGGAAGTGAAAGGCATCATGGACGTGCGCTTGAGCGATTTCCACGAAGAAGAACGGCCATTGATGTGGGTCGGTATCCCCGACCGTCACGAATGCCGTTTCGTGGAACACGATGCGGTGTATGTCAAACATGCGCCGGGACGACGCGAGGACGCAGAGGCTGCCATACGCCGCGTGTTGCGGAGGTTCGACGTCCCCGAGGATAAGATTCACCTGATGCCGTTAGAGCAATATATGGCAGACAGCTACAAGGAAGAGACTTATTACGCCGGTTTGCTTTCGGCGTTGACGGTGTTCAGCGTGTTGATAACGTTTTCCGGCGTGTTCTCCATGCTGCTTTACTCCTTGCGCTTGCGGCGGAGGAGCATGGCCATCCGCCGGGTGATGGGCGCGGGTTTCCGGGATGTTTTCCGGCCGCAGCTCCGGTCTTATTTGCTTTATGTCGTGGTGGGCGGCGTGTTGGCCTACTTCCCGGCGGCGTTGCTCATGCACAAATGGATGGAATATTTCCACTACGGTGAGACACCGGGCGTGGGACTGATGGCGGCCATCGTGTGCGGCATGTGTGTGGTGGTATCGCTCATCGTTTACGGACAGGTGCGCCGATGCATGAACGACAAGCCGGTGGAAGTGCTCCGGCCGGAAGCTTAAACATAAATATTAATTGATAAATGAGAATAATGTATGGAAACGATGATTCAAGTGAATGAATTGACAAAAGTGTTCAAGACAGACGAAGTGGAAACTTGGGCTTTGGACAAAGTGAATATCGAGATAGGTCAGGGTGAGTTTGTGGCCGTCATGGGGCCTTCGGGCTGTGGCAAGTCCACGTTGCTTCACATTCTCGGCCTGTTGGACAGCCCGTCTTCGGGGCAATATATGCTCGACGGGAAAGACGTGTCCTCTTGTAGCGAGTCGAAACGGAACGAATTGCGCAAAGGCATGTTGGGGTTCGTGTTCCAGAGTTTCAACCTCATCGACGAGCTGACGGTGCAGGAGAACATCGCCTTGCCATTACTTTACATGGGTGTGCCGAAGCAGGAACGCCAGCGCAGGGTGGAGGAGGCCATGGCCCGCATGGACATCATGCACCGTTCACGCCATTATCCCCGTCAGATTTCCGGAGGACAGCAGCAGCGCACAGCCATCGCCCGTGCCATCGTGACCCGTCCGAAGTTGATTCTGGCCGACGAGCCGACGGGAAACTTGGATTCCAAGAACGGCAAGGAGGTGATGGGCTTGCTCGGCGAACTGCACCGCGAAGGGACGACCATCGTCATGGTGACTCATTCGCAGCATGATGCGGGCTATGCCGACCGCATCATCCATCTGTTCGACGGGCATGTGCTGGGTGAGGAAGAAGCTGGATTGCAGAACCTTTAGAAGCGGAGGTTGCCATGGGTTTATGGATTCAGAATTTCAAGCAGGCCCTTCGCGGCCTGCGCCACCAAGGGTGGCAGGCCATGGTCTCTGTGTCCGGTTTGGCGGTGAGCATCGTGTGCCTGACGTTCAGCGTGAACTGGCTGTGGACGGAGACGCATTATGACAGTTTCCGGCCGGGGTATAAGGATTTGTATGTGGTGGAACGGGAAGATTCTTTGGAGCATACCGAATCCCTGTTGTATCGTTGGGGTGACAGGGTAAGCAGTGTGTTGGGGAAGGAAGCTATGGTTGGCATGTACCGTTACCAAGGGGGGCGGGAACGTGTTTACCTGCCGGATCGTCCCGAAACGTTTTTTTATGCGCAAGAGCTGTCTGCATCTACGGAGATGGTAGCCTTGTTGGGATGCCGTGTTCTTTCCGGTTCGCTTGAAGAAGTGGCGGCTGCGGATAACCGGATTGTCTTGACCGAAACTATGGCCCGCAAGTTGTTCGGGCGCATAGATGTGTGTGGCGAGAGTGTATGTCACATACAGAAGTGGCGGCAGTTGCTTTATACAGTGGGAGCCGTGGTGGAGGACTGCCGGGGAAAGAGCAATTTGCATTATGACTTTATCAGCCCGTTGTGGGTGGAGGATTATGAGAGGAATAGTGCGGTTCATGAAAATTTCAGGATTATGGTACGCACATCCCGTCCGGAGCGGACGGAAAGCGAACTTTCACGCGTGGATATAAAAGATAGTTATCCCACGGGAAAACTGGTGCTGACCCCTTTACGTATGTTTCACAAGATGGGAGACGGCTCCGGTTTTGTCCGGGCTTACTTTTACCAACTGGCGTTTGTGGCAGTGTCTTTGCTATTGGTGTTGAGTGCCGTAGTGAATCTGTTGGCGGTTTACACGTCTATATTTTTAGGACGAATCCGTGAGTATGCTTTGCGGCGGAGCTTGGGTGCCTCGGATGTGCAGAATGCCAAATGGATGCTTACTGAGATGTTACCGGTGGTGTTCCTCGGGCTGTTGTTGGCAGCGATGGGCGAAGAGTGGTTGAGGTATGAGGGTTATGTGTTGGGCGATGCCGGGCAGATAGGCCGTTGCCTTGCGGTGGTGTCGGGATTCGTGGTGTTGCTTTGCCTCGTAGGGATGGGGTATCCGGTGTGGAAGATGCAGAATACTTATCGCTTGTCTTTCTGCGGTCAGTCTCAGGGACAGCGGACGCACGCGTGGATGCTTGTGGTGCAATGTTTCGCGAGTGCGTTGCTGCTTTTCCTTTCGTTGGGGATGCAACGCCAGATTTCCGGGATGATTCATTCCGATTTGGGCTTCGAGCGCAACAACATCTTGCGGTTGTACACTGGGTGGCTGACTTTGCGGGGACAGGATGAGGTGTACAACTATATGTCTATTTTTAAAAATTTGCCCCAAGAGTTCCGTAAAGAAGCCAGTTCGGGTATTACGGATGCAATAGCCATGCCCGGTGATATTTTCAATCCGGTGTCGTTGCACTATATTTCGGTAGGGACGGAAGAAGAACTGGCTGAAGGAAAAGAAAGTTATGAAAGTGGGGATAAGGGTGTGAGATATGCAGAGATTCCTTTCCGTGCCATGGAGTTTTTTGGAATCAAGTCCAAGAATGGTGCTACGTTCTCCCCCAAGGCCGAGCAGGCCGGTAAACTGCAAGTCCTGTTCAATGGCTCTGCCATGCAAGCGTTCAACGTGAAGGATGTGCGCAAGGCACGGTTGTACACCGGTAAAATGACGGGTAATGAGCAGTGCATCCTGTTAAAAACAGACTATAATACGCATTACGAGCATCAGGCATTGAATATTGTGGGCGAAGTGGACATCCGTTTGTCGGATTTCCATAAAGGAGAAGAAGAGATGATGTTGGTAGGTGTTCCGGAGAATCATCAATGTGATTTCTTTGAGCATGATGCCGTATATATCAAGCATGAAGAGGGTAAGCGTGAAGATGCCGAGGCTGCTGTCTGCCGCGTGCTAAGCCGTTTTGACGTGCCGGAAGAGAAAATCATCTTGTCGTCTTTGGACGAATACATCGCGGGAAATTACAAAGAGGAAACGTATTACGCCAATCTTCTGAGTGCTTTGACGGTGTTCAGCGTACTGATAACGTTCTCAGGTGTGTTCTCCATGCTGCTCTATTCCTTACGCCTGCGGCGAAGGAGCATGGCCATCCGCCGGGTGATGGGTGCAGGTTTCCGTGATGTTTTCCGGCCGCAGCTCCGTTCTTATCTGCTTTATGTCGTGGCGGGTGGCGTGTTGGCCTACTTCCCGGCAGCATTGCTCATGCGCAAATGGATGGAGTATTTCCACTACGGTGAGACACCGGGCGTGGGACTGATGGCGGCCATCGTGTGCGGCATGTGTGTGGTGGTATCGCTCATCGTTTACGGACAGGTGCGCCGATGCATGAACGACAAGCCGGTGGAAGTGCTCCGGCCGGAATCGTGATAAGATATAACTGTTTTTCATTTTCCGGGACTGTCCCTGTACGGATGCTTTCTGTGCAGGGACGGTCTTTTTGGTACAGTAGCCGGAGCGGCCGTCACAGGATTTTTAGGGCAATCCGGGCGCATGCTTCTGCGTCGGCCAAGGCATGATGGTGCTGTGTCAGGTCGTATCCGCAGCGGAGGGCTACTGTTTGCAGTTGATGGTTGGGCAAGTCCCGGCCGAATGCAAGACGGGAAGCGCGGAGGGTGCAATGGAACGGGTAACCGGGGTATTCCATGCCATAGGCTTGGAAGGCGGCTTTCAGGCATCCTTCGTCAAACGGGCGGTTGTGGGCCACCAAGGGCAAACCTTCAATCAAGGGTATGATTTCGCGCCATACCTCCGGGAAAGGGGCGGCGTGGGCTGTATCCTGAAAGGAAAGCCCGTGAACCTGTGTGTTCCAATAGTTATAGTAATTGGGATAGGGGCGTACCAGACGGTAGTGTCGGATGGTAATTTCCCGGTTGCGGACCACCACGAGCCCCACGCTGCAAATGCTGGAACGTTGCCCGTTGGCGGTCTCGAAATCTATGGCGGCAAAGTCGTTCATGTCGTAGTGCGCGGAAGTGTACGTTTGATTGCAAAAATAGCAATAATGCGTCAATTTACGGTAGGGGATGCCATAAATCCTTGCGGAAACTTGGCAGGGCAGCCTTGTTTCGATAATTTTGTTTTGAAAAATCCCTAACGGGCATCCTTGCTTGGGATAAGAGCAGGATAAGATTTTTGTTTTAACAACCTAACAAACCACATTTATGAAGAAATGCGTTTATGCAGTATGCGCTTTGCTGTGGGCGGGCTGTACCGCCTCCCGTCCCGCATCGGACGGCAGCAAAGACCGCGAACAAAAGGAGACTGTGCAGGTCGACAGCCTCGCTCCCAATCCGTTTATCCGCCATATCTATACGGCCGATCCTTCTGCCCATGTCTGGGCCGACGGACGTTTGTATGTGTATGCCTCCCATGACATCGACCCGCCGCGTGGTTGCGACCTGATGGACCAGTATCATGTGTTTTCCACCGACGACATGGTGCACTGGACCGACCACGGCGAGATTCTCCGCGCCTCGCAAGTGCCTTGGGGACGCAAGGAGGGCGGCTTCATGTGGGCACCGGACTGTGCCTACAAGGACGGCACGTATTATTTCTATTTTCCCCATCCTAGCGGCACGTATACCAATGACAGTTGGAAAATAGGGGTGGCCACGAGCAAGGAACCGGCTGCCAATTTCACCGTGCAGGGCTACATCGAGGGCTTGGACCCGATTATTGACCCCTGCGTGTTTGTGGACGACGACGGGCAGGCTTACTTGTACCAAGGCGGGGGCGGTACGTGCAAGGGCGGCCGGCTGAAGGACAACATGATGGAGATAGACGGCGCGATGCAGGCCATGGAGGGACTGGTGGATTTCCATGAGGCTACGTGGGTGCATAAATACAACGGGAAGTATTATCTTTCGTATTCCGACAACCACAATCCCGGACAAGAAGGCGAGGAGGGATATAACCGCATGCGCTATGCCGTGAGCGACCATCCGCTCGGGCCGTGGAAGTACATGGGCATTTACATGGGCGGTTCGGACTGTTTCACCAACCATGGCTCCATCGTGGAATACAAGGGCGAATGGTTTGCTTTCTATCATTCCATTGCCTTGTCCGGCAATCCCGCGCTGCGTTCCGTCTGCGTGGACCGTTTGTATTACAATCCCGACGGCACCATCCGCATGGTAGAGCGGCGCAAGTGAGACGGACACTTGTGGAGTCCGGTGGCTTTTTGGGAAATAAAGTTTTACTGTAACCAAAGATGAATGTATGAAAAAGAGTATATGGGGCGTATGTGCCCTTTTGTTGGCTGCGTGCGTGGCGCAACGCCACTCCACCGTCACAAGTGAAGTTGGGACAGGAAAAGAAGTGATAGACAGCCTGGCTCCGAATCCGTTTATCCGCCATATCTATACGGCTGATCCTTCAGCCCACGTCTGGGCCGATGGACGCTTGTATGTGTATGCCTCCCATGACATCGCACCGGCTCGCGGTTGCGACCTGATGGACCAGTATCATGTGTTTTCCACCGACGACATGGTGCATTGGACCGACCACGGAGAAATTCTCCGTGCCTCGCAGGTGCCTTGGGGGCGTAAGGAGGGCGGCTTCATGTGGGCTCCGGATTGTGCTTACAAAGACGGCACGTATTATTTCTATTTTCCCCATCCGAGTGAGACGGACTGGCATTGGAGTTGGAAAATAGGGGTGGCCACGAGCAAAGAACCGGCTGCCAACTTCACCGTGCAGGGGTACATTGAGGGGATGGATCCTCTCATCGACCCTTGCGTGTTTGTGGACGACGACGGACAGGCTTACATCTATAACGGTGGAGGCGGCACGTGCAAGGGCGGACGGCTGAAGGATAACATGATGGAACTGGACGGCGCGATGCGGACCATGGAAGGGCTTGTGGATTTTCACGAGGCTGCGTGGATTCACAAATACAATGGCAAGTATTACCTTTCCTATTCCGACAACCATGAACCGGGTCAGGAGGGCGTGCCCGGATATAACCGCATGCGTTACGCCATCAGTGACCATCCGCTCGGGCCGTGGAAACATATTGGCATTTACATGCAGCCCACCCGTCCGGAAACGGGGGTTACCAACCATGGTTCCATCGTGCAGTACAAAGGCCAGTGGTTTGCCTTTTACCACAATAGTGCGCTATCCGGAGACCCATGGTTGCGTTCCGTTTGTGTGGACCGGCTCTACCACAATGCAGACGGTACCATCCGTATGGTGGAACAGCGTTGACGTGGAGGATTTGTCCTGTTTTTCAATGATGGCTTTTGCGGAAAACGCAGGGTGGGATGAGGTGGAAAACGGGATGGAAAATCGTTCGCCTTAGATTTGAAAATCGTTTGGCGCAGAACGGAAAATCAATCTCAGGAGATTGAAAAATCATTTGGCGCAGAATGAAACAGCCATCTCCGGTTAGTCGGGGATGGCTGTTTATCATATTGTATGTCAGTGATTTATTCCATGAGCTTGCCTTCTTGCTCCATAGCGTTCCACATTGAGTAACGGGCCTCCGGGTTCAGTTGTTCTATTTGTCCGAATATTTGTTTGATGTCAGAGCGATGTGAATCGGTCTCGTAGGGGCAGAGCTTCTTTTGCTTGCGGTAGCCTTGCAGTTCCGCCCATGCTGCGAGGTCTTTTTCCTGCACCATGCACAGCGGGCGGATGATGGTCATGGGGAACTTGCGCATTTGCAACCGTACGGGCATCGTGCCGAACTGGCCTTGGAAAGAAAGGTTGAGCAGCAGCGTGTGCAGTATGTCATCCTGATGGTGGCCCAACGCAATCTTGTGGCAACTCAGTTCCTGCGCCACGGTGAAGAGCACCTTCCGGCGGTTCCAAGAGCAAAGGAAGCAGGGGCTTTTGCGCGTGTCGGTGCTTGGGTCGAACGAGGTCTCGCGCACGATAAGGCGTACGCCGCGTGCGGCAGCGAAGTCCTCCAGGTAGGCCGTGTCGCTTTCGTAGGCAATGTTCGTCATGCGTACGTGCAGGGCTGTGAGGGTGAGTTTCGGCCGGTGGATGCGGGCGCGGCGTGCCATGAAGTCGAGCAGGGCGAGCGAGTCTTTGCCACCGGACAAACCGAGCAGGATGTGGTCGTCGTCGTCTAGCAAATGGTATTGGGTCAGTCCTTTGCTGAAATGCCGCCAGATACGGCGTTCCAAGAGTTGTGCTTCCGTGAGTTGCATGCTTTTACGGGGGCTTGTGGTTAAAGGAATACGAAATATACGGCCAACACGAGGCAGAAGAAGGCGGCCAGATGGTTCCAGTGCAGAGCTTGCCCTTGGAACATCACGGTGGCGATGACCGTGAAGACGATGAGCGAGATGACTTCCTGAATCACTTTAAGTTGCATCAGGTTGAAAGGGCCACCGTTACCTTCAAAGCCAAGTCGGTTGGCCGGTACTTGGCAACAGTATTCCGCGAAGGCAATCATCCACGAGAAAAGGATGACACCGATAAGCGGCCAATGGGACGATACGCCCGTTTGCTGCAACTTCAGATGGCCGTACCAGGCCAACGTCATGAAAATGTTGCTGCTGATGAGCAGCAAGATGGTGTAGACTGCGTTCATTTTACGTTTCTTTTTTTCCGGGCGCAAAGTTACGAAAATATAGGGCTGCTTGTGCCGCGTGGGCGGAAAAAAGGAGGTTGAAGCTGCCGGTTGTGCAATTTGTAATAAGGTTGTTAGTAATAAAGTTGTTACTAAACGGGAAAATCATTATCTTCGCGATGGGTTAAACAGAGGATGATTATGGAAAATAAGCCATTTGTTTTTGGTGTGGCCACTTCGGGTGACAATTTTACCGACCGCAAGAAGGAAACAGCTCGTTTGTTGTCCAACTTCCGGCATGGTGTGAATACGGTGTTGATTTCTCCGCGCCGTTGGGGGAAGACATCTTTGGTCCGTAAAGTGTGCCGTTTGGCTCAGTCTGATACGTTGAAAGTAGTCTATTTGGATATTTTTTCTTGTCGTAGCGAACGGGAATTTTACGATGCTTTCGCGTCGGCTGTGCTCAAACAGACTTCTTCCAAACTGGAGGAGTGGATGGAAAATGCCCGGTTGTTCCTTTCGCGGATCAGCCCTAAGATTTCGTTGGGCACGGAGCCTATGACGGATTTTTCCATCTCGTTGGAACTCAATCCCAAGGCAGACGATGTGGACGATATCCTGCAACTTCCGGAAAAGATTGCGCAAAAAAAAGGTATCGATGTAGTCGTGTGCATCGACGAGTTCCAACAGATAGCCGAGTTTAAAGATTCAAAGGCTTTTCAGAAACGCTTGCGTTCGGTTTGGCAATTACAGAAATCGGTGTCGTATTGCCTGTTTGGCAGCAAGAAGCATCTTATGAATGAACTTTTTGAGAAAAAGAGCCTTCCTTTTTACAAGTTCGGCGATACGGTATATTTGCCCAAGATCGGGACGGAGGATTGGGTCGATTACATTTGCGGACGCTTTGAGGCTACGGGCAAACATATTTCCGCCGAGTTGGCCGGGAAGATATGCCGGGCCGTAGACAACCATTCTTCGTATGTGCAGCAGTTGGCGTGGTTGGTGTGGATTCATACAGACGAGACGGCCACGGAACAGGATTTCGAGGGGGCATATCAGGATATCATCGACCAGAATACGCCGCTGTTCGAAAAGCAGACAGAGAGCCTCACTGCATATCAGATGAATTTTTTGCGGGCCGTACTGGAGGGTGTGCACAGGGAATTCACTACGCGTGCCGTTTTGCAGAAGTACAAATTGGGCTCGTCGGCCAATGTGAGCATCGTAAAACGGGCATTATTGAAGAAAGAACTTATCGAGATGGAAAAACGTCAGGTTGTCATTCCGGATCCGGTGATGGAGGAATGGTTGAGGCGGGAACTGGGTTTGTAATGCCAAAATGGGGAAGGATGGCGTTGTGTACGGTACGCTAACGAATCAGCCCGTATGAACCACACGGTCCATACGGGCTGATGTATGTGATGTGATGCAGGTTATTTCTGCAAATACTCATGCATGCTGCTGGCTGCATGACGACCGTCGCCCATGGCGAGGATGACGGTGGCACCGCCGCGCACGATATCCCCTCCGGCAAAGATGCAGGGAATGTTGGTCTGCATGCCCTCGTTCACCACGATGGTATTCTTGCGCCCCAACTCCAAACCTTGGATGGAAGTGGGGACAATCGGGTTGGGGGATACGCCCACGGCTACGATGGCCATGTCGATGTCCAACGTTTCCGTGGCGCCCGGTATCGGTTCCGGACTGCGACGTCCGCTAGCATCCGGTTCGCCCAGTTGCATCTTTTGCAAGACCACCTGCTTCACCGCGCCCTTTTCGTCGGCTATGTATTCCAACGGGTTGTGCAGGGTGAGGAACTCGATACCCTCTTCTTTGGCGTGCTTCACTTCTTCGAGGCGGGCCGGCATCTCGGCTTCCGAACGGCGGTAGACAATCATCACCCGTTCCGCACCCAGGCGTTTGGCCGTACGGCAAGAGTCCATGGCTGTGTTGCCACCGCCCACTACCATGACGTTCTTGGCCAAATGGATGGGAGTGTCCGTATCCGGGTTGGAGGCGTCCATAAGGTTGACGCGCGTCAGGTATTCGTTGCTCGACATGATGTTGATGCTGTTCTCGCCCGGAATGCCCATGAAGTTAGGCAGTCCTGCGCCGGAACCTACGAAGATGCCTTTGAAGCCCTCGTTTTCCAATTCCTGTACGCTAATGGTTTTGCCTACGAGACAGTCCTTTTCGAACTTCACACCGATTTTTTCCAGATTCTGAATCTCCACGTCCACAATCTTGTTGGGCAAGCGGAACTCAGGAATACCGTATTTCAGTACGCCGCCGATTTCATGCAAGGCTTCGAACACCGTCACGTCATACCCGTATTTGGCCATGTCGCCGGCGAATGAAAGTCCGGCAGGTCCCGAACCGATGACGGCCACCTTGATACCGTTGGCCGGAGCACATTCGGGGACGGACATCATGCCGCTCTCACGCTCGAAGTCGGCAGCGAAGCGTTCCAGATAACCGATGGCCACGGCCGGTTCGTTCATCTTCAGGTGGATGCACTGGCTTTCGCATTGTTTTTCTTGCGGACAAACACGTCCGCAGACAGCCGGGAGCGCGGAAGTACTCTTCAACACGCGGGCGGCGTTGAGGAATTCGCCCCGTTCGATGTTCTTGATGAACGACGGAATGTTGATGCTTACCGGGCATCCTTGCATACATGTCGGGTTGGCGCAGTCCAGACAGCGTCGGGCTTCGGTCATGGCCTGCTCGGCGCTGAGTCCGATATTCACTTCTTCCGTGCGCGTGGTAGCGCGGTACACGGGATCGAGTTCCGGCATGACGACACGCGAGATGGCCGTGCGTTCTTTCGGCTTCATGGCCTTCCGGATTTCTTGCCGCCACGGTGCATTACGGTTGGTCAGCTCGCTGAGCGAAGTCGTGGTATCCATTTGGGAAGCATCGGCCGCACAGGCTTTTTCTGCTTGGCAGTCCGTACTTTCGGGCGTGCTTCCGGATGCTTGTGAAAACCGTTGCATCTCTTCCGTCTCTTCCTTTTTAAAGGCACCCATACGCTTGAGCATCTCGTCGAAGTCTACCTGATGCCCGTCGAATTCGGGGCCGTCCACGCAGACAAAGCGTGTCTTTCCGTCCACGGAGATGCGGCAGGCGCCGCACATGCCCGTGCCGTCTACCATGATGGTATTCAGCGACACGTCAGTCGGGATACCGTATTTCTTAGTGAGCAGGCAGCAGAATTTCATCATGACCGCCGGGCCGATGGCGAAACATTTGTCCACCTTTTCACGTTGGATGACGCTTTCTATGCCTTCGGTCACCAATCCTTTGCGGCCATAGCTGCCGTCATCGGTCATGATGATGACCTCGTCAGAGCTCTTGCGTACTTCGTCTTCCAGGATAATCAGTTCTTTGCTTCGTCCGGCCAACACGGAAATCACCCGGTTGCCTGCTGCCTTCAGGGCTTCGATGATGGGAAGCATGGGGGCTACGCCTACTCCTCCTCCTGCACATACCACCGTGCCGAATTTCTCGATATGAGTGGCTTTGCCCAACGGACCGACCACGTCGGTGATATAGTCCCCCTCATTCAGGTGGCACAGACGGGTGGAGGAAAGTCCTACTTCTTGTACCACCAAGGTAATGGTACCTTTGGCCGGATCGGCACCGGCTATGGTCAGCGGCATGCGTTCCCCTTTTTCGCCCACGCGGACGATGACGAAATGGCCGGCTTTCCGAGCTTTGGCAATCAGTGGGGCTTCTATCTCGAACTTGAAGACTTTTTCGGAGAAGCGGGTCTTGGATATGATTCTGTTCATAACTCTATTCGTTTGGATTTATAATAATAGGTATGGCTCAGCACGGTTGCCCGTCCAACATTTCAAAGCCGCAGTAGGGCACGAGGCATTTCGGCACGCGGATGCCTTCGGGTGTCTGGTTGTTCTCCATGATGGCGGCCACGATGCGTGGCAAAGCCAAAGCCGAACCGTTCAGCGTATGACATAGTTCCGTCTTCTTGTCATCCGTACGGCGGTAACGGCATTTCAGGCGGTTGGCCTGGTAAGTGTCGAAGTTGGACACGGAGCTGACCTCCAACCAACGTTTTTGGGCTTCGGAATAGACTTCAAAGTCGTAACAGATGGAAGACGTGAAGCTCATGTCGCCTCCGCAAAGGCGCAGGATGCGGTAGGGGAGTTCCAGTTTTTGCAACAGGCCTTCCACATGGGCCAACATTTCCTGATGTGACTGTTCCGAGTGCTCAGGCTTGTCGATGCGCACGATTTCCACTTTCGAGAATTCATGCAGGCGGTTCAGGCCGCGCACATCCTTACCGTAGGAACCGGCTTCACGGCGGAAGCATTGCGTGTAGGCGCAATTCTTGACGGGCAGGTCCTTTTCGTCGAGGATGACATCGCGGTAGATGTTCGTCACGGGTACTTCGGCGGTGGGGATGAGATAGAAGTTGTCGAGGTTGCAGTGGTACATCTGCCCTTCCTTGTCGGGCAACTGTCCGGTGCCGTAACCGGAAGCCTCGTTGACCACTGTGGGAGGCATGATTTCCTCATAGCCCGATTTACGCGCCTCGTCGAGAAAGAAGTTGATGAGGGCACGTTGGAGCCGTGCGCCTTTGCCGCGATATACGGGGAAGCCCGCCCCGGTGATTTTCACGCCGAGGTCGAAATCAATCAGGTTATACTTCTTGGCCAGTTCCCAATGTGGGAGCGCGTCTTTGGGCAGTTCCGTTTCCATTCCGCCCATTTTCACCACCACGTTGTCTTCCGCGCCGCTACCTTCGGGCACGATATCGTACGGGATGTTGGGAATGGCGCAGAGTTGCGCCGTGAGCTCTTCCTGTGCCTGCTCCATGGCTTCCTGCAATGCCTTGTTGGTATCTTTGAGCCGTGCCACTTCTGTCTTGATGGATTCAGCCTCTTCTTTCTTGCCTTGTTTCATCAACGCGCCGATTTGTGCGGCCAGTTTCTTGCTTTCCGACAAATTGATATCCAACTGGGTTTGTGCCTCCCGGCGTTTCTTGTCGGTGGCCAACACGTTGTCAATAGCTTCTTTGGCTCCGGGGAAATGTTTTTTCTCCAGACCTTTGATGACCCATTCGGTCCGTTCGTTGATGAGTTTTAATGTAAGCATACTGTTATTTGTTTTATAATCCTATTTTCCTGAACTTGCAAAATTAATTAAAAAAAAGGTAGGGAGCGCAAGAAAAGCCTGAAAAACTCCTTATTTCTTTGTCAAAAGGCGAAAAGAACCGTCGTAGGACGAGAAAAGTGATACGGTAAGAAACGCCTGGTAGCTCCGTTTGCTAACATATTGTAACTGTTTTGACATAAAAGACAAACGAATGAACGGGATTTCTTGATATAGGTCAATATTATTTCTCCGAGCGTGTTAAAAGAGGTCTTTTTGCTTGCATTCGGGAGGAAACCTCCGTACCTTTGTATTGTTTTTGGGAGAGGCCATGGAGGCCAAGTATATATTAAAGGTAAAAAGATTGAAATTATGAAGAAGTTAATGACAATGGTTAGCGCCATGATGATGGTGGCAGCCGTAAATGCAAGTGAAGTGGTGACAGTGGCGTTCAACGAGGCTCGTGTCAGCGTTCCGGCTCGTGTACGTTTCGTGAAGGGGGAAAACTATGGCTTCAGTGTGGAGGCTAAGGATTCCGTGATAGCAAGAGCCGTGCGTTGCAGCGTGAAGGACGGCGTGTTGAGACTCAGTTTCGGTAATGCGTTGCAGCCGGGCGAATCCAAATTCGATGCCAAGAAGGGCGTGTACTATTATGGTGTTAATCCGACCAACCAGGTCTTTGCCGATGAGAATGGAGAAGATGACATGGTGATTACGGTCGTAGCTCCGGACATGCCTAAGTTCAAGACATCTTCCGACTACGTAGCGGTGACTGTGAAGGCCGTGGAAGAGGTTGGTAATAGCCGGGCAGCACTGACGATGAATGAGTAATGGATGAAAGTCGCTTTCGGGCGGCATCATATAATAATAAAGTCCTCTGAAAGTTTTTAATGAAACTTTTGGAGGACTTTCGTTTTTATCCCTATCTTTGCAAAGCGCATTCATGATTATAATTCTATGTGGACAGAACTATTGAATTCTTCTTATTTTGCCTTGTTTCTTATTGTGGCCTTGGGCTTTATGTTGGGGCGTGTTAAAATTCGCGGAGTTTCCCTTGATGTTTCGGCTGTTATTTTCATTGCTTTGCTCTTCGGGCATTTCGGGGTTTCTATTCCTAAGGAATTAGGCAACTTCGGATTGGTGTTGTTCATCTTTACCATAGGTATTCAGGCGGGCCCGGGGTTCTTTGATTCTTTTCGCACGAAGGGCAAGACGTTGATTCTGATTACTATGTTGATAGTGGCTTCGGCTTCGTTGACCGCCGTAGGATTGAAATATGCTTTGGGTATCGATACTCCCAGTGTGGTAGGGTTGATAGCCGGTGCGTTGACCAGTACGCCGGGGCTTGCTGTGGCCATCGACAGTACGAACTCTCCTTTGGCTTCTATTGCATACGGTATTGCCTATCCGTTCGGAGTCATCGGGGTGATACTTTTTGTCAAACTGTTGCCGAAGATGTTGCGTGTGGACCTTGAGCAGGAGGCCCGTAGGTTGGAAGCAGAACGGCGGAGCAAGTATCCGGAGTTGCAGACTTGTATTTTCAAGGTGACTAATCCTCAGGTGTTCGGACATACCTTGGCGCAGCTGAATGTAGGGCGCATGACGGGTGCCGTGGTGTCGCGTGTCAAATCAGGTGGAGAAATTCTAATCCCGATGGGGCATACGCCTTTGCATGCCGAAGATTGGGTGCAGGCCGTGGGGAGCGAAGATGCCCTTTCTCAATTAGGTGTATTATTGGGCGAACGTAAGGAAGGCGAATTGCCGTTGGTAGAGAGTCAGGACATCCAGTCTTTGCTGTTGACCAACAAGAATATGATTAACAAGCAACTGGGGGACTTGAATTTGCACCAGAACTTCGGCTGTACTGTGACGCGGGTAAGGCGGAGCGGTATAGACCTTTCCCCTTCACCCGATTTGGCCCTGAAGTTCGGAGACAAACTGATGGTGGTGGGCGAAAAAGACGGATTGAGTGGTTTGGCTTGCATGTTGGGCAATAATGCCAAATTGTTGTCCGATACCGATTTTTTCCCCATTGCCATGGGAATCGTATTGGGCGTATTGTTCGGTAAGCTGAATATATCGTTCGGTGACGGAATGTCTTTTTCTCCCGGGTTGACAGGAGGAGTGCTTATCGTGGCTTTGGTGTTGAGTGCGATAGGAAAGACCGGCCCCATATTATGGTCCATGTCAGGACCTTCCAATCATTTGCTCCGGCAGTTAGGGCTACTTCTGTTTTTGGCGGAAGTGGGAACTTCGGCCGGGAAGACTTTGGTGGCGACATTTCAGAGCAGCGGTTGGGTGCTGTTCGGAGTGGGAGCGGCTATTACGATAGTACCCATGCTGATATCGGTTTTGGTGGGGCGTTTGATTTTTAAGGTTTCGGTGTTAGATCTCTTAGGAACGATTACCGGAGGGATGACGAGTACACCGGGACTGGCTGCAGCAGATTCTATGGTGGACAGTAACATTCCCGGTGTGGCATATGCTACGGTCTATCCCATTGCAATGGTTTTTCTTATCTTGTTTATTCAAGTGATAGCCATGACATTCTAAGAATGCCGAATTCCATTTTTATGGGACTGTTGAAAGAAATAAATAATTATAGATTATAGACGGAAAAAGTAGGATGAGTGAGATTTTAATTATTATCGGATTGATTTTGTTGAACGGAGTATTTTCGATGTCGGAAGTGGCCATGATTTCAGCGCGGAAGTCTCGTCTGTCCACGGATGCGAAGAAGGGGAGCAAGGCGGCAAAGAAAGCTTTGGACCTGTCTGGCAATCCCGACAGATTTTTGTCTACCGTACAGATTGGCATTACGCTGATTGGCATTTTGACCGGTATTTATTCCGGTAATAAGATAGCTACGGACTTGACGGATTTTATGCTTTCATGTGGTGTCTCTTCTGCCTATGCTGCCGTATTGGCGCAAGGTACGATTGTGGTGGTGGTGACTTACCTCACGATTATTTTCGGTGAGTTGGTCCCGAAGCGTATCGGCTTGAGCGTGGCGGAAGCCGTGGCCAAGTTGATGGCACGACCTATGAATGTGTTGGCGATGATAGCCTCTCCTTTCGTTTGGTTGCTTGCCAAGAGTACGGAACTCATCTTTAATCTGTTGGGAATAAAGGGAGATGACGGAAAAGTGACCGAGGAAGAAATCAAATCTATCATTAAGGAAGGGGCGGAAGAAGGGGCTGTAGAACCCGTGGAACAGAACATCATGCAACGCGTTTTCATGTTGGGAGATTTGAAGATTGGTTCTATCATGACGCATAAAAGCGACGTGGTATGGTTGGATACAGCAATGTCGGCCCGGGAGATACAGGAGGTGCTGAAACGGGATTTATATGAATCTTATCCGGTGGCAGACGGTGATTTGGATCATGTGAAGGGAATGATTTGGCTGAAGGATTTGGTGATGAAGTTAAGTGAAGAAGACTTCAAAGTCGGTGATTTGGCACGGGAGGCTGTATATTTCCATGAGGGAATGAGCATCTATAAAGTTCTGGAGCAAATGAAGCTGAAAAAAATCAGCCGAGCATTGATTTGCGATGAGTTCGGTGACTTTGTGGGGTTGGTTACTTTGAAGGATATATTTGAAGGACTTGTGGGAAGTATGGATAATGAAGAAGATGAGCCGGAAATTATCAAACGTGCAGACAACGGAGGTTGGTTGGTAGATGGCCAATGTTCTTTATACGACCTGTTGTGTTACTTCGACTGCGGTGATTTGTATGAAGCTTCCGGCTATCATACGTTGGCCGGTCTGATACTTGACCGTTTGCAGCGTATTCCGCGTAGTGGAGAGAAGTTGGAATGGAATAGTTTCGTATTTGAGATTATGGATATGGACGGAGCGCGCATCGACAAAGTACTGGTGACAAGGTCGGTCGGTTGAGACAGACTTTTGTACAAAGGGCAAAATAAAAGCCATTCTTTTCAGAATGGCTTTTATTTATGCTGTTTGCAATAACTCGTTATTATGCTTCAGCTTTAACTTCTACAGAAACAACGCTTCTGTCTTGACGACCTTTGTAAGCACCTTTCTTGAAAGTGACTACGCCGTCTACCAATGCGTAAAGAGTATGATCCTTACCCATACCTACGTTTGTACCGGGATAGTGAACTGTGCCGCGTTGGCGAACAATGATGTTACCGGCTACACACTTCTGTCCACCGAAAATCTTTACGCCTAATCTTTTTGATTCCGATTCACGGCCGTTCTTAGAACTACCCACACCTTTTTTATGTGCCATTTTCTTCTAACTTTTAGGGATTAAGCAATAACTTGTTTGATGGTCAATTCCGTGAACTGTTGGCGATGGCCATTCAATTTACGGTAACCTTTTCTTCTCTTCTTGTGGAACACTAATACCTTGTCGCCCTTTACCAACGGAGATACAACTTCGCAAACCACTTTTGCACCTTCTACGGTGGGAGCGCCTACGGTAACGTTACCATTGTTGTCTACCAACAACACTTTCTCAAATTCAACAGTCTGGTTGGTCTCGGCGTTCTGGATGTGGTGAACAAACAGCTTTTTGCCTTCTTCTGCCTTGAACTGCTGACCGTTAATTTCTACAATTACGTACATTTTTAATGGATTAAACGGGTTTTTCCATGAGGCGGATGCCATTGTGGCCTCGCTTTTTTGAGCCTCTTTGGACTAAATCGGCTGCAAAGTTACGAATAACAGTGCATTCTGCCAAACTTTTCAACGTTTTTCTCCGTATAAAAATGGAAGAATGCACTGTTTCTACTTATATGTATTGCCTTTTATAACTTGTGTTCTGCCAGATAGCGTTCGGCCTCAATGGCCGCTTTGCAGCCGCTTCCAGCTGCCGTGATGGCTTGCCGGTAATGTGGATCAGCTACGTCTCCGGCCGCAAAAACACCGGGTACACCGGTGCGTGGAGAGTCCCCCTCTGTAAGGATATAGCCGGTTTCGTCGGTCTTTACCCACGGTTTGAAGATATCGGAGTTGGGCTTATGTCCGATAGCCAAAAAGAACCCGTCGATGGCAATGTCGTAATGTTGCTCGTCGGCTTCTCCTTTGCGTTTTACCACGTGTACGCCTTCCACTCCGTTTTCGCCGAACAAGCCTTCTGCGTTATGTTCGAATAGTACCTCTATTTTAGGATTTTCCAGTACTCGTTCCTGCATGATTTTGGAAGCGCGGAGGAAAGGTTTGCGCACGAGCAGATAAACCTTGGCTGCCAGTCCGGCCAAATAGGTGGCTTCTTCGCAGGCCGTATCTCCACCGCCCACTACGGCTACAGTTTTTTTACGGTAAAAGAACCCGTCGCAGGTGGCGCAGGCACTGACCCCCATACCGGCATATTTCTTTTCATCATCCAGGCCCAAGTATTTGGCGGTGGCACCGGTGGCAATGATGAGCGCATCGGTTTCCACTGTACTGTCGTTGTCGAATGTGATTTTATAGGGACGTCCGCTTAGATCCGCTTTAATGGCAATGGCGTTACGGATGTCCGTTCCGAAGCGTTCGGCCTGCTTGCGTAAGTCCTCCATCAGGTCCGGACCGGCTATGCCTTCGGGATAACCCGGGAAATTTTCGACTTCTGTCGTGGTGGTCAACTGGCCGCCGGGCTGTATGCCCTCGTACAATACGGGGTTAAGGTTGGCACGGCCAGCATAGATGGCCGCTGTATATCCGGCAGGGCCGGAACCGATAATCAAACAACGGATATGTTCCATAATCTTTTGGGGTTTGTATGTATATATAATTAATGTATAAGCAGGCTTATCTCAGGTCTATGATTTCAGCCTGCGGGTAATCTTTCGGGTTGAATTCGAAATCTGTTGCTGCGAACGATTGTCCGGTATGCAACTGTTGGATGGAGATACGTGTCCACTGTCCTTTTTTACGTTGTTGCATGCGGATGCACATCAGGCTATGGTTATCCTTGTCGATATCCAGGATGATCGTGTGCGGGGTTTTCTGTTTGTTGCGGGCGGTCAGCGTGATTTCATAACAGTTTTTTCCGCGTAGGGTCGTTTTCTTGAGTTGATAATGATATCCTTCTTTGTACAAGTTGACGAACGTGTAGGGGTTCATGCTTTGCTGTTCTTCCGGAGTAGGTACGCTTACATTGACTTCTTCGTTGGCTTTCATGTAACTCCATTGCGTTTCACCGTTGTACCAGGTAATCATGTCCGGTGTGGTCATTTGGAATTTGTTGCCTTGAATGCACATCGTGCCCGTGGCACTTCCTTGTAGGTTGCCTTCGGTGAAATTGTCGGCTTTAAAAGTAGCTTTGACACCGCCTTTGCTCGTAAACAGGGAGGCTGTTTCGTCCAGTATCTTTCGTGCATCGGGCGTTTGCTGCGCCTTTGCCGGGATAAGGGAAAGGCACAAAGCCGCAGGCCATAATATCTTTTTCATCTTTTCAGTTTCTTTATCAGGTTATCTTAAATTGTTCAGTCTCATCTCCAAGTCGGTATCGTCTATACACAGCACTTCCCGGGGCTTGCTGCCTTGTGCCGCTCCTACGATACCGGCTTTTTCCAGTTGGTCCATCAGTCGTCCCGCACGGTTGTATCCGATGGCGAATTTACGTTGTATCATGGACGTGGAACCTTGTTGAGTAGCCACGATAAGGCGTGCGGCCTCTTCGAACAGTGGGTCAAGATGGGTCATGTCTACAGCACCTGCGTTACTTTCTTCCCCTTCCATTTCCACTTTGGGTAGTTCGAACGGGCCGAGGTAACTTTGTTGTTTGGCGATATAGGTCGTGATTCGCTCCACTTCCGGTGTATCGACGAAAGCGCATTGTACCCGTACCGGTTCGCTGCCGCTCAGGAAAAGCATGTCGCCTCGTCCGATAAGTTGGTTGGCTCCGGGGCGGTCTAGAATCGTACGGGAGTCGATCATGGCACTTACTTTAAAGGCCATGCGTGCCGGGAAGTTTGCCTTGATGGTACCCGTAATGATATTGGTGGTCGGGCGTTGGGTAGCGATGATCATGTGGATTCCCACGGCCCGGGCCAATTGTGCGATGCGGGCGATAGGCAGTTCTATTTCTTTTCCGGCCGTCATAATCAAATCTCCGAACTCGTCGATGACGACTACGATGTATGGCATGAAACGATGCCCGTTTTCCGGATTGAGCTGACGGTTTTTGAATTTGGCGTTATACTCTTTGATATTACGGGCACGGGCCTTTTTCAGCAAGTCGTAGCGCGTGTCCATTTCACAGCATAGGCTTTTCAGCGTGGCCACCACCTTTTGTACGTCCGTAATGATAGGCTCGTCGTCTCCGTCGGCAATTTTCGCCAGGAAGTGGTTCTCGATGGGTGAGTAGATGCTGAATTCCACCTTTTTCGGGTCTACCATGACGAACTTCAGTTCCGCCGGATGCTTCTTATATAATAAGGAAGTAATGATGGCATTCAGTCCGACGGATTTACCCTGTCCGGTGGCACCGGCTACCAAAAGGTGAGGCATTTTGGCCAAATCCACCATAAAGACCTCGTTCGTGATGGTCTTGCCTAATGCGATGGGCAGTTCGTAGTCCGATTCGCGGAATTTCCGGCTGTTCAGGATGCTTTCCATCGACACCATGCGAGGCCGTGCGTTCGGCACTTCTATACCGATAGTTCCTTTGCCCGGTATGGGGGCGATGATACGGATGCCCAGTGCGCTCAGGCTCAGTGCGATGTCATCCTCTAAGTTTTTGATACGCGAGATGCGTACGCCTTTTGCCGGAGTGATTTCATACAACGTGATGGTTGGTCCTACTGTGGCCTTTATGGAAGAGATGCCTACGCCGAAGTTCTGGAGCACTTCAATGATTTGATCTTTGTTTTTATTTTGCTCTTCCATGTCGATGGGCGCATCTTCATCGTTACGTTTGTCCAACAGTTCGAGCGTAGGGTAATGGTAATTTTCCAAGTCCAACTTCGGATCGTAAGGTTCCAAGGCACCCTTGCCGCTTGTATCGGCAAGTTCTTCTTTTTCTGTTTCTACGATGTCCAATTTTGGAGGGAGGGTAGGGGATTCAGCCCGTTTGTCTACGACGTCAGCCTCTTCCTCTTCGTCCGTATTTTCTTTATCTTCTTCCCGGGTAGGAACATTCATGTCGAAATCAATGGTTTGAACCAAATGTTCTTCTTCGTCTTCCTCTATGATGCCGTCAGCTTCATCGGTCGTTTTAGGAATGGCAGTATTTCCTGTCGGTTCGTTCTCGTTGGTGGCTGTTTTCGATGGAAGTTTCGATTTGATATAGTCCACAGGGTTTAATATTCTCCGTACCAACTGTATCGTTTCACTGCTTAAATAGGCCAAATAGGCGATGGCCGTCAGAAGCAATGCCATGAATGTTCCCACCTTGCCGATACGTTGGTTGAGCCAGTTGCTGATGAACAGGCCATGGTCACCGCCCGGGTTGATGAAGTTCCAGTCATTTAAGTTTTCAAATGTTTGTTGAAAAAAATAAGAACAGGTGACGGAGAACCAGATGATGAGTATGGAACAGTTCAGAAACCACTTCCACAGCCTGACCTTATAGGCGCGGGTAAGTTTCATGGCTGCAATAATCAGAAATACGGGAAGTATGAAGGCCGAGAATCCGAAACAGCGGTTTATCCAATAATTGGCACAGTAGGCTCCCACGGCTCCGGCATAATTCAGGAATCCCTCCATCGCTCCTTGTTCTATCAGGCATTGGTCTTCCGCGCCCGTAAACAGGTGGGAGGTGAAAGACAACAGCATGAAAAGAGCCAGGATTAAGAGTACCAGTCCGAAAAAAAAGCGCAGGGTTTCCTTATGTCCCACCGGTTCTTCTCCGGCATTCAGCACATTTCCTTCCGTATCTGTCTTTCTTTCGGGCTTTTTTCCTTTTCCTCTCTGTACTTTGTTTCCTAATTTGGTAGTTTGTATCGTCGGATTTTTTTTACTCATCTTGGCTTGTCGGTATGAAAACAACTACAAAAGTAAATGAAAATCATCAATTTTGCTATTTTTTCGCTCAAATTTTTGTAGCTTTGCGGTTTTTAGAAAATGATGAGAGAGCACCATGAATGTGAATGATAAGAAAACGATAGTATATTCTCGGAATACTGTGGAATTTGTAACCGTGGCAGCCGAATTTTGTGCCTATTTGGAACAATCGGAAGGGAGGAAGTGCCGGGATTTCACGGATACCGTATTAAAACTCTTGCCTTTACTCTATTTGAAGGCTGCCTTGTTGGAGGATATTGAGGGGGCGGAGGACTTTCTTCCCGAAGCTTTCGTTTCGGAGCAGGATTATGAATTTGTCCGTCTGACGCTTTCTTCCTTATTGGACGGGAGGGACGATTACCTGGATTTTTGCAATGAGGGAGTGAAATTCAGCGACGAGCCGGCCGTAAAAACAATTTCAGAGGATTTGGCGGATATTTATCAGGCGCTGAAGAATTTTGTGGAGACCTACCGTATCGGATTGGAGGAAAACATGTACGAGGCTGTGGCCGAAGTGCGGAATGCGTTCGTGCTGTATTGGGGGCAGACGCTGACGAATGCCATGCGTGCCCTTCATCGTGTCAGGTACAGCCCGGAAGACGATGAAGATGAGGAATTAGATGTAGATTAACCTTTCCAAAATAAGATGAAAACACTGTATAGTAAGTTTGACAAGAAACTTATAGCGGCTTTGCCGCGTGCCCTGTTCGAGGGGCGTATTTTTGTGATTCAGACGGAGGCGGAAGCGTCTCGGGCGGTAGATTATTTGTTGGCTTCGGCCGTTTTGGGAGTGGATACCGAAACACGCCCTTCCTTCCGTAAGGGATGTGTGAACAAAGTGGCTTTGTTACAGGTTTCTACCGATGATACATGTTTCCTGTTTCGACTGAATTATATCGGAGTGACCGATAGTGTGAAACGTCTGTTACAGGACGAAAATGTCTTGAAAGTAGGTTTGTCGTTGCGCGACGACTTTGCCTCGCTCCACAAGCGTGGCGAGTTCGAGCCTCGGGCCTTCCTGGATTTGCAGGATTATGTCCGTGCTTTTGGTATCGAGGACATGAGCCTGCAAAAGCTGTATGCCAATATCTTCGGGCAGAAGATCAGTAAAGGGCAGCGTCTCACCAACTGGGAGGCGGACGTGCTGACCGAGGGGCAGAAACTGTATGCGGCTACTGATGCTTGGGCGTGCATACGGTTGTATCGGGAACTGGAAACATTGAAAGAAAATAACGACTATGAACTTGCCGTAGTGCAGGAATCATAAATAAATGAGGGTAAAGACTATGTATAAGAACTTATATTTAAAAAAAGGAAAAGAAGAAAGTCTGGAGCGTTTTCATCCCTGGATTTTTTCCGGAGCCGTCCATCATATAGAGGGAGAACCTGAAGAAGGGGAGGTGGTACGCGTGTTGACGTCCGAGGGCGATTTTATAGCCGTGGGGCATTGGCAAATCGGTTCCATTGCCGTCAGGGTGCTGGATTTCGAGGACAAAGCGGTGGACGGAGCCTATTGGGAAGACCGCCTGCGAGTGGCTTACGACTTGCGATGCGCCATCGGAGTGGCCGGACATGAAAAGGAAAATGATACCTATCGTTTGGTGCATGGCGAAGGAGACTGTTTGCCCGGACTGGTGGTGGATGTGTATGGAAAGACAGCCGTCATGCAGGCTCATAGCGTGGGCATGCACGTGGCGCGTCACGAAATAGCACGGGCACTTGTGGCCGTGACGGGCGGAACAGTGGAAAACGTGTATTATAAGAGCGAAACCACCCTGCCTTTCAAGGCGGAGCTGGGGCAGGAAAACGGTTTTATCGTGGGCGGAAGCACGGAAAACGTGGCGGTAGAGAACGGCTTGAAGTTTCATATAGATTGGTTGAAAGGCCAGAAGACAGGATTCTTCGTAGACCAACGTGATAATCGTTCGCTGTTGGAACATTATGCCCACGGGCGTGCCGTGCTGAATATGTTCTGTTATACCGGAGGATTCAGCGTGTACGCCATGCGTGGCGGAGCCACGTTGGTGCATTCCGTGGATAGTTCGGCCAAGGCGATAGACCTGACCCGTGCCAACGTGGAACTGAACTTTCCGGGCGACGGCCGCCACGAGGCGTATGCCGAAGACGCTTTCAAGTATTTGGATGCGATGGGAGACCAGTATGATTTGATTATTCTCGACCCTCCGGCTTTTGCCAAACATAAGGATGCGCTTCGGCAGGCTCTGAAAGGCTATGCGCGTTTGAACGCCAAGGCTTTCAGTAAAATCAAGCCGGGCGGCATCCTGTTCACGTTCAGTTGTTCGCAAGTGGTAAGTAAGGACCACTTCCGTACCGCCGTGTTCACTGCCGCCGCGCAGAGCGGACGCCGCGTGCGTATCCTTCATCAGTTGCATCAACCGGCCGACCATCCCGTCAATATCTACCATCCTGAAGGGGAATATTTGAAGGGGTTGGTGCTCTATGTAGAGTGATGAAAAAGGCTCTTATTTGTAAAATAAGGTTAAATACAAGAAGTTTTTTAGCAAAACACTTGCAATATATACGGGAAACCCATACCTTTGTACTGTGTTTTTCATGGTATTAGATTTAAGGTTAATGAAAGATTGGTTGTCGAGATGACAACCTTCTTTTTTTAAGGGGGCGCATCCGTCGGGATGTGCCCCCTTTTCAATGAAAGGCAGGCTGTCGGCCCGGTGCAAAAGAAAGTAGTCCGATTCTTTGCTTGCAGACGGAATTTTCCGTAAGTTTGTCCCGTTAAATATTGGATATCATGAGAAAGACTTGTATGTTGGCACTTTTGTCGGCTTTGTTCTACGGGTGCAAGGATACGAACCCGAACTTCCGGCTTACACCGGATTCGGTGGCCGATGTCGAGGTGTCTGCAGTGGACGTGGATACCTTGTGGTTGGACACGGTGCCCACTTCTTATATGATTGAGTCGGGCGTATACGACGATTACCTCTACGTGGTGGACAAGAAACTTTGTGTGGTGTACCGTTACGAGTCCACGGGACGGTTGCGTGACAAGAAGTTGGGGAAAGGGCATGCCCGTAATGAGACGGAAGCGGGAGATGTCTATGGATGCTGCATGCTCGGCGGTGGAGGAATCCTGCTCAATAATTCGAGCGGATGGCATTATGTCTATGACAAGGATTTCCTTTTCAAAGATCAGTTCTTTATCTCCTACAACGGGCGCAAGGACAAGGATAAGGTGGACGAGACGGCCTTTTCCGACCCTGTGTATTACGTCCACGGGTCGGACATGCACTTCCGTTCCCATGGTGATAAGATATATAGCACGGTGCACGAATTATGGGGGTATAATTATTTGGAAGACACGGAACTTTATCTTGATAAAGCGGCTCACATACGGGAAGTGGACTTGGGCAAACATGATTTCGGCCGGTTGTTGGCATTCGGGTATCCTGAGAGTTATTATGACAAGCCCCTCACCAAAACGCTTTTTTCACAACTGGCTTTCGATATTGCGGACAATGGGGATTTTTACGTGTCGTTCGAGGCCGATTCTTTGGTGTACCGTTACGACCATGATTATAACCAGTTGGCCTGTTTCGGCTTTGCCGGACGGGACATGGATTTGAACTACCTCCGTTGGGACAGTTATGACCAGCCTTGGAAGGAAAGGTTGGCCGAGCGTATGTCGAGGGGCTTTTATAATGCTGTGGAATATGTGGACGAGACGGGATTGTTGTTCCGTTCTTACCGGAAAGGCGGCGGTTCGGTTACAGACGGGTTGCAGGTTTACCGCGATGGGGTATTGGTAGGTGATGTAGACGTACCCTTGGGATTCCGGATGGCCGGTTATGTGGAGCCTTATTATTATTCCTATGTGGTGCCCGACGAGGAGGGGGAGCGGCTGTATATGTTCCGTTTCAAATGGCCTTCCGCACCGGAAGAATAAGTTCCGTGCCCTTGCCCGGTGCTTTTCGCTCTTCTTTTTTTACATGAATCATTCTGCTGAGAATGGAAAATCAATCTCAGCAGAATGAAAAATCGTTTGGCTGAGAACGGAAAATCGTTTGGCGCAGATTGATTTTATGGGTTGTGGAGGATGCCGGAGAGCATTCTTTTATTGTTTGTTTACGATTCATTTTGAATAAGTTGCCGGTAAAATTCATCTAAAATCCTTGTGCATTTCTTGGGTTTTATTTATATTTACATCCAATGGTATGCAATGTGCCGTCTGTGTCGGAAGACGGCAACCACGTGGTGTTGCGTTGCAGGTTGAGGTAATCTGCGGTTTGGGATTTTTTAATGGATATTTGTGTCGCTTTTTTTGTCCGTACCGGCATGGAAACGGATTTTTTTGTGTAAGTTTGCATATCATAATAGACTGTGGAATACATAAAACGTGAGAGCTATGAGATTAAAGATGCGCTTGACGGTGATGAACTTCCTGGAATACGCCGTGTGGGGGGCTTATCTGACCTCTATGGGAAGTTATTTGGTGAAAATCGGTATGGCCGAGAACATCGGTTGGTTTTATTCGGTCCAGGGCATCGTGTCTTTGTTCATGCCCGCGCTGATAGGTATTATTGCAGACCGTTGGATGCAGGGGCAAAAGGTGTTGAGCCTCTGCCATTTTCTGGCGGGCGTTTTCATGTTGGGGGCTTCGCTTTATGGGTTTGAAGCCGGTGCGGAAGCCTCGTTTTCCACCTTGTTCACCCTTTATTCGCTGAGCGTGGCTTTCTTCATGCCCACCATAGCATTGGCCAATTCCGTGGCTTATTCCGCCTTGGAGGGGGCCGGTCTGGACACGGTGAAAGATTTCCCTCCGATACGTGTGTTCGGTACGGTCGGTTTCATTTGTTCCATGTGGGCGGTCGATTTGGGCGGCATGCAGGAGAATGCGGGACAGTTCGCCTTTTCCGGTGTCCTGAGCATGTTGTTGGCCGCTTACGCTTTGACGCTTCCGGCATGCCCGGTAAGCCATGCGGCGGAACGCAAGAGCGTGGTGGAAGCCTTAGGGCTTCGTGCCTTCACGCTGTTCCGTCAAAAGCGTATGGCTTTGTTTTTCATCTTTTCCATGTGTCTGGGCATCTGTTTGCAGATCACCAATGGTTTTGCCAGTCCTTTCATCTTCTCTTTCGGGGGCATTCCCGAATATGCGGACACGTTCGGGGTACAGCATGCCAATATCCTGATTTCCATATCGCAAATCAGTGAGACGTTTTGCATTTTGTTGATACCGTTCTTTTTGGGCCGTTTCGGCATCAAGCGGGTGATGCTCATAGCGATGTTGGCGTGGGTGTTCCGTTTCGGATTCTTTGCGTTGGGCAATCCTGGGCCGGGCGTGTGGTTGTTCGTCCTGTCCATGTTGGTTTACGGGGTGGCTTTCGACTTTTTCAATGTGTCGGGTTCCTTGTTTGTCGACAAGGAGACGGACATCAGCATACGCAGCAGTGCGCAGGGGTTGTTCATGATGATGACCAACGGTTTGGGCGCTACCATAGGGACGTTGTCGGCTCAGGCCGTCATCAACCGTTTTGTGTACGCTTTGCCGGAAACGGCCTCCGGACAAGAGGTCATAGCCGGGTGGAACACCTGTTGGTATATATTTGCAGCCTATGCTTTGGTTGTGGCTGTCTTGTTTGCCATATTTTTTAAGTATAAACATGTAGTTAAAGATTGATGAGTAAGATGAACGAGGCGGTAAAAGAACTGAAAGTGCTGACCGTGTCCAAATGTACGGAAGACGGTGCCGCATACATGGCCGTTCTGAAAGAAAAGGACGGTGAACGTATTTTGCCGGTCCTGATAGAGAGGAGCGAGGCTTTCCTCTTGTTGATGAAGATGAAGGGGAATAAAAAGAATACTTTGCCCTCTTCCATGGCCGACATTATGCGGACAGCTTTCACGCAATGCAATATGGACATAGAAGAAGTGCGCATAGCCGCCGTGGAGGGAGGCGTAACCTACTGTCACGTCCTTTACCGCGAAGGGAGCGTTTTTCACATGATTCGTTATTGCAAGGCATCCGATTGCCTGATTCTGGCCTATACATTCGATTGCCCGATAACCATTGGCGAAGCGTTATTGGAGCACCAGTACATGCGTGAAATAGGAGAGGGGATGTATTCCATTCCGGTAAATTCGGTGAGCGTGGAGGCATTGAAGGAGGCATTGAAAAGGGCTGTGGAAGACGAAAACTATGAATTGGCCTCGCAGTTGCGTGACGAAATAGAACGAAGGAAATGAAGGAAATCCGTTTTTTTTATGCGCCGGACGTCGCGGTGGATGACGAATTGCCGGCAGATGAGGCTGCACATTGCTTGCGGGTCTTGCGCTTGCAGGCGGGAGATGAGATTCGCCTGACCGACGGGAAAGGAATGTTTTATAAAGCCGAGATTACAACGGCCACCGGAAAACGATGCCTCTTTAAGGTCTTGGAAGCCGTTCCGCATCCCAAGGAGTGGAGCGGGCACCTGCATCTGGCCTTGGCTCCTACCAAGAATATGGACCGGATAGAGTGGTTGGCGGAGAAGGCCACCGAAATCGGCTTCGACGAGCTGACGTTCTTGGATTGCCGTTACTCGGAGCGCAAGGTGGTCAAGACGGAGCGCATAGACAAGATTTTGGTGTCGGCCATGAAGCAGAGCCATAAGGCTCGTAAGCCGCTGTTGAACGGGATGGAGGATTTCAAGCGTTTTGTGGCTCGTCCGTTCGCCGGGCAGAAGTTCATCGCGCATTGTTATGACGAAGCCGATGTGGCCGGTGTGGCCAAGGCATCCGAAGACAAGGCCATGGACGGCGGAAAGCCTTTTCTGTTGGACGAATTGGATACCGGACAAGACGCTTTGGTGTTGGTGGGGCCTGAAGGGGATTTCAGCATCGACGAAGTGCGGTTGGCGCAGGCCCACGGTTTCCGTTCCGTAAGTTTGGGCCGGAGCCGCCTGCGTACGGAGACGGCGGGGTTGGTGGCCGTCCATCTGATGCACATCCGCCACGCCTGCGTATAAAAGGTTGCAAGATTAACACAATACAGAGATAGGATGAAAAAGAAATGGATATGGGGCGTGGCCGTGGTGTTGGCTTTGGCCCTTTCAATAGGGCTTTACAAGTTTCTTACGGCAGACGATTACCGCCGTACCTTGCCATCGCGTCCCTTGGCTTTGGCAGCCGTAGACTGGGTGCGCTTGTCGGAAGAAAACGACATGGGCATGCAGGATTGGAAGAAACTGTTGCCGGAAGGGTTGGAACCCGGACAGACCGGAATCGACTGGTCGAAGAAAATGTATGCCTTTGTTTCTTCCAAAGAATACGTTGGCTTGTTGGCTGCTGTCAGAGACGAGGCGGACTTGCGGTGTTTGTTGGACGAGGCCGCAAAGAAAGGCCGGTGCACGCCTGTGGAAGACTACCGGGGCTACTCTTGGACGGTATGGGACGGCAGTTGGATAGTGGGTTTCGGTGGCGGTGCGTTGCTTATGATGGGGCCGGGCCTGAAAGCCGACATGGATGCGTTGCGCTATGACATGCTGGCTTGTTTCAGGCAGAAAGAGGCGGAAAGCGGGATGTCTTCGCCCCTCTTTGCTGAGTTGGACCGTAAGGATGCTTCTTTCCGCGTCGTGTCGCGGTTGGACGTGTTGCCCAACTTCCGTGGTGTGGGATTTTTGGAGGGCTTGCCCGAACATGCGAATCTGAGCGATGTGTATGTCTGTGCCGGTTTGAACCTCTCTCCGCATGGGGTGACCGTGGAGGCGGAAATCAGTTCGCAGAACAGTGACATCAATAAGTATTATGAGCGGTTGGCTTTCTTGGGCAAACCGTTGGACGGCGAATTTGCCGGACGGGTGCCGGAGGATGCTTTGGCGTGGGCTTGCGTGAATGTGGACGGCGGCTCTTTGTTGGAGATGTTGCGGCAGAATCCCGTGGCGCGTACGTTCCTGATCGGGCTGAACATGGGTGTGGATGCAGACTTGATTATTCGCAGCATCAAGGGGGACGTGGCTGTTACCGTTCCGGCTTCCGCCTTGCAGAATCCCGGCAATGTCCTCGTGACGGCCCATCTGGCAGAGAAAGACTTTTTGAAAGAAGCCGCATATTGGAAGGAAAGCGCTGCGCGAAACGGCGCATGGACTTTCCGTGATTTCGGGAACGACCGCTTTTATTTGGCAGCCAATGGCGTACAGACCTATTTCGGGGTAGAAGGGGAGACGCTCTACGTCACGCCTGAAGAGGGAATGACGGGTTGGGTAAGCAATCCGGAGACAGAGACCCTCTCGGAATGGAACAGCCGGATAAAGGACAGCCGTTTCTTCTTGTGGGTGAATTTGGAACAGGTCAAACGTGACCCGATGATGGGTGCGTTGTGCCGGGAAAGCGGTGTGGACGAAGGCCGAAAGGTATTGGATTTGTTCGATGCAGTAGTGCTGAGGTCGTCCGATGCCCGCCGTCTGACCTTGGAGTTGCATACGCGTGGGAATCGGAATCTATTGAAGGATTTATTGAAATAATGGACAAGATAGAATTGAAGAATGCGTTGCCGGAGGTGTTTGCCTTACGGGATGACATCCGGAGCGAGATTTGGCACCGGGAAGTGACGTTCGAGCGGGGGCATTTGTATTTGGTCGAGGCCGGTTCCGGTACCGGCAAATCATCCCTTTGCAGTTATATCATCGGTTATCGTAACGACTATCAGGGTATCATCAGCTTTGACGGGAAGAACATCCGTAATTATAAGGTGAAGGATTGGGTGGAGCTGCGGAAACGTTCGTTGAGTCATTTGTTTCAGGAACTCCGTTTGTTTCCCGAGTTGACGGCTTACGAGAACGTGGCGATTAAAAACAATTTGACGGGATTCAAGAAGAAAAAACAGATAGAAGCTTGGTTCGACGCGTTGGGCATCGGCGACAAGTTGCATGCTCCGATAAGCCGCATGAGTTTCGGCCAGCAGCAGCGGGTGGCCATGATCCGGGCTTTGGTGCAGCCTTTCGATTTCTTGTTGGCTGACGAACCGATAAGCCATCTGGACGAGGAGAACGGCAGGACGATGGGAGAAATCATGATGGAGGAAGCCCGCTCGCAGGGAGCGGGTGTCATCGTGACCAGTATCGGCAAGCATATCGCATTAGACTACGAAAAGACATTCAGGTTATGAGTTTGGTTTGGAAATTATTGCGTCGGCACGTCAGCGTACCTCAGTTTGCAGGTTTCTTCTTTGCCAATTTGTTGGGTATGCTCATCGTCCTGTTGAGTGTACAATTTTATTATGACGTCCTGCCTGTTTTCACGCAGGGCGACAGTTTCATCAAGAAAGATTATCTGATTGTCTCCAAGCGGATCAGTATGGTCAGTACCTTCGGTGGCCGGAGCAATGCGTTTTCTGCGGCGGACATCGATGAAATCAAGGCGCAGAAGTTTTGCAAGAGCGTGGGGGCTTTCACTTCAAGCCGATATAAGGTGAGTGCGAGCATGGGCGTGGAAGGCATGGCTTACATGAGTACGGAAATGTTCTTTGAATCCGTGCCCGACCGTTTTGTGGACGCAGACCTGAAAGACTGGCACTTCGCGGAGGGCGACCCCGTGGTGCCCATCATTTTGCCGCGTAGCTACTTGACTATCTACAATTTCGGCTTTGCCCAAAGCCGTTCGCTGCCTAAGCTTTCGGAAGGAGTGGTCAGCATGCTGGACTTGAACGTACGTTTGCGGGGCAATGGCCGGGAGGGCGTGATGAAAGGACGGGTCATCGGTTTCAGCAACCGGCTGAATACCATCTTGGTGCCCGAGAGTTTCATGAAGTGGAGCAACAGTCTGTATGCCCCGGACGGGGATGCCGGACCCACGCGGCTTATCGTCGAAGTGTACAATCCGGCAGACGATGCCATCGCGCGTTTCTTGCAGGAAAAAGGATATGACACGGAAGAAGACAAGTTGGATGCCGGAAAGACCACTTATTTCCTGAAAATCGTGTCGGGTGTGGTGATGAGTGTGGGACTGCTCATCAGCGTCTTGTCATTCTACATCCTGATGCTGAGCATTTACCTGTTGGTGCAGAAGAATACGACGAAGTTAGAAAACCTGTTGCTCATCGGTTACAGCCCTTGGCGGGTCGGCCTGCCTTACCAGGTCCTGACGGTGGGCATGAACGTGCTGGTATTGCTGTTGGCCATCGGCCTGCTGACGTGGCTTCGCGGTTATTATTTGGATATGATCCTATTGTTGTTCCCCCAGATGGAGGAGGCAAGCCTTTGGCCTGCATGCGCCTTGGGTGTGGTGCTCTGTGTGGCGGTCAGCGTGTTGAACGTGTGCGCTATACAGCGCAAGGTGATGGCCATTTGGAGACATAAAGACTGAGAGGCATGGAAGAGTTGTTGCGATTATACGAAGACTGGCGGGGCTGTGCACCGCAAAGCGTGGAGCAGTTGCCCGGAGCCGGAAGCAACCGTACGTATTACCGGTTCAGGGATGCCGGGGGGGATTCCCTGATAGGCGTGGTGGGCACGTCACGGGAGGAGAACGAGGCTTTCATTTATCTGGCCGGGCATTTCGGGGAGAAACGGTTGCCCGTGCCCCGGGTCGTGGCCGTTTCGACGAGCCGCTTGTGTTATTTGCAGGACGATTTGGGGCATCGCAGCCTGTTCGACGCACTGTCGGACGGTCGCGAAAAAGGCGGATGCTACGCCCTTGAAGAGAAGGAGCTGTTGCGTCGGACGATAGCGGAACTGCCACGCATCCAGTTTGTCGGGGCAGAAGGCTTGGATTTCGGACAGTGTTACCCGATGGCTTCCATGGACAGGACGGCTGTTTTCTTCGATTTGAACTATTTCAAATATTGCTTCCTGAAGACTACTGGATTGGACTTTAACGAGGTAAGGTTGGAAGAGGCGTTTTCGGAGATGGCCGAGGATTTGGTGGGAGACCCGGACAAGCACGCGTTCCAATACCGGGATTTCCAGGCGCGCAACGTCATGTTGGACAGGGACGGGCAGCCCCGTTTCATCGACTTCCAAGGCGGGCGGCGCGGGCCGGTGGAGTATGACGTGGCCAGTTTCCTGTGGCAGGCTTCGGCGCATTACGCCCCGGAGCTGCGCCACGAGCTGATGGCGACGTACCTCGATGCGGCACGGCTGTACACGGACGTGGACGAAGGACGGTTCCGTGAACGTATGCGGCTGTTCGTCCTGTTCCGCACGTTGCAGGTGTTGGGGGCATACGGTTTCAGGGGGTACTTCGAGCGGAAGAAGCATTTCTTGGACAGCATCGCCCCGGCCATACGGAATTTGCGCGAGTGGCTCTCGGAGGGCGAGTGTCCTTATCCTTATTTATATGACGTGTTGAGCCGGATGGTGGAATTGCCCGCTTTCCAGACAGAAGTTCCCGCACAGCCGGACGAACCGTGCGGAAAGGACGCAGGAATGGAGCGTGTAGCCGATAGGCTCCGTGCGGACATCGGTCCGGCTTCGGTTTCCCGGTACGATGGCCGGGGGCCGTTGGTCGTGCGCGTGTTCAGTTTCTCCTATAAGAAGAGGATTCCCGAAGACACCAGCGGGAACGGAGGCGGTTATGTGTTCGATTGCCGCAGTACGCACAATCCCGGAAGGTATGAACCGTACAAATCCCTGACGGGCTTGGACGAACCCGTTATCCGTTTTTTGGAAGAGGACGGAGAGATTCTGATGTTCTTGGACAGCGTTTGCAAATTGGCAGATGCCCATGTGGCGCGTTATCTCCGGCGCGGTTTTACTGACTTGATGTTTGCTTTCGGATGTACGGGCGGCCGTCACCGCAGCGTCTATTCCGCCCAACATCTGGCCGAGCATCTGCATGAGAAGTTCGGCATTGAAGTACGGATATGTCATCGTGAGCAAAATATCACGCAAGTACTGCCTGCTGTCAAGGGGTAAGTCGGGCGTAGGGTTTTATATTTCGTAGGTATAGATAAAATTAGACAGAAGGACAGGCCTTCAAGCCAAGCCTGTCGGACGGTCATCCTCCTTTTTCTCTTCTCTTCGGAAGTCGGAGATGCTTTTCCTGTTCATTTTCTTGAAAAAACGGCTGAACGTGGCCAAATCTTCAAATCCAAGTATCTCACTGATTTCCTTGGCGCTCTTCGAGGTATAGAGCAACAGCCGGCGTGCCTCGGCATCGATGCGTTCGTGGATGATGTGCAACGGTGAATCCAGCCCGTAGAGCGAGAAGAGGTTGGAAAGGGTCTTGGGAGAGCGGTAGAGCATTTCCGCATAGTCCTGCACCTGTTTCTTTTCTTTGAAATGGTTATCCACGAGCACGTAAAACTGACGGATGATGTCGAAGCCGTTTTCCCTGCCTTTACCGGTTTCCAACCGTAGGCGTGCCATACGGGTGCATACGATGATGAGCCGTTTAAGCAGCAGGCGGAGCATTTCCTCTTGCAGGTTGTCGGCCACGGCGCATTCTTCGGCCAACGTGTCGGTGATATGGGACAGGCGTTCCGTCTCCGTAGCGTCCAATGAGAGGTGCAGGATGTTTGATGAACCGTGGAACAGGAAGCCGTGGCAGGAGGATTCGCCCCCGTGACCGTAAATGCAGTAGAAATTGCTGTTGAAAAGCACTGAAAGATAGTGCCCTTCTGCGCGGAGCATGTCCACATGGTGCAGGGGAGAGAGGGTGACAAGCTCGCCTTTTCGCAGGTGCATGACTACGTGGTCCACTTCGATGTCCAGTTTTCCGTCCCTCACCCAAATGAACTTATAGAACCCCTTTCCGCCTTGTAATGCCGTGTCCTCATGCAGGCGCGTCGTCAGGGCGAAGAAACCGTCCATGCGTGTGTTGAATTTGAAGTCCATGTTTTCGGTTTTGCGTTAGATGGGTAAATATAGTCCAAAATGCCGGAATAGGAAAGGGATGGGAGTAATTTCTTTTCCCATCCCTTTGTTTCCATGCCGTTCGTTTATAGTCGGACGGATGTGTGCGCGTGGCATTAGGGTTTCGCTTTGAGAAGCGTCTCTTCTATCATCCTCTTCAGTTCCGTTTTGGGCATGGCGCCTTGTGTGACGATCGGCTTGCTGTCTTTCGGAATCCACAACAGGGTGGGGATGCTGCGTATGCCGAATGTGGCAGCTAGTTCCTCTTCCTTGTCCACGTCTACTTTGTAGATGTAGATTTTGCCGTCGTATTCCTTAGCCAACTCTTCCAACACCGGTGCAAGGGCCTTGCACGGGCCGCACCACGTGGCGTAGAAATCCACAAGGCACGGTTTGTCACCTTCATATTTCCAATCGTTAGGGTTGGTCTCATAGTTATATACCTTGTTTAAGAACTCTGTTTTGGTTAAATGAACGATTTCCATATTTGCTCCTTTCTTGTTTTGTTTTTTACTTTCTTTGTTGTTGGCGCATGCGTTGAGGCCTAAGGCCAGGCACAGCGCGGCGATAATGGGCTTTACCAGTTTCATAATTCTACGTTTTGTGAATACTTTTATTGAACATTGCAAATATCCGATAAAAATCCGGATAATCGCATGGCAATTCTGCCGGAAAAGTTGGCAAAATATCCCGTTTGGGATTTTTGGCTTATTTTTCCGCTTTTGTATATTCTTTTGCTACATCTTGCCCGTCAATATCTCCTTGCGCAAGAATCCGTAAACGTAAACGGGACTTTGGAAATAAAGACCGGACCTTGTGTCCTTTAGTTTGGCGTAGGTTTCGGATTGGTATAGAGCGTCTAACGTTCCGTGCAGTGACATTTTCTGTTCGTCCACAAACATGACGACTAAGTCACGTGCCATACATTCTTTCATATATTCAATCTCGCTCATATTTTTTCTAAAAGGTCTATGGCACGTTGCATGCCGAAAAAGTATTGGAAAGTGATGCCTTTCATGAAAGCCAATTTTTTGAGAAAGGTGCCGAAATCTATGTTGTTCCGTGATACAAAATCATACTAAAGCCCCTCCGTGGCGTTGGCAAAGGGTGGTCAGACCTTCGATGATGTCATCGAAGCTTTGTGTGTGTGTGCCACGTCGTACTGGCTTTCCAAGAAGTCGATGGCTTTATAATGATTCAGGAGCGGTAGGCTTGCTCTTCTTCCAACTGATGTCGCTTGGCAAATTCGTGGATGGCGATAACGATATATTCGGCTATGTCTTTCAACTTTGCATCCATAGTGTGTCGTTTTTACAAAAATACGGATTATTCCGTGGAACGCCAATGTTTTTATTCTTTTTTTGTTCGGAAGGATAAAACGTGTGAAATGTGATGTCTTGAACGAGATTATATCAGTATATTTGCAAATATGAAAGCCATGATTTTTGCAGCGGGGTTGGGAACCCGCCTGAAGCCTTTGACGGACACGATGCCGAAAGCGCTTGTCCCGGTGGGAGGAAAACCCTTGTTGGAGATATTGATTCGTAAACTGGTGGCTTCCGGATTTACGGAGATTGTGATTAATGTGCACCATTTTGCTGACCAGATTATCCGGTTTGTGGAGGAACATGACGCTTTCGGTGCGGATGTCCGTTTCAGCGACGAGAGCGGGAAACTTCTGGAAACAGGAGGAGGTATCAAGAAGGCCATACCTCTTTTATTAGAGAGCGGTGTCGCGGAACGCCCGTTTCTGGTACACAACGTGGATATATTGAGCAATGTGGATTTGCGGGATTTTTATCGGCACGGGGTAGGAGCGGCGGCTTTATTGCTAGTGAGCGAACGGCAGACGCAACGTTATCTGTTGTTCGATGAGGAAAACCGTCTGGTGGGGTGGACGAACGTCAAGACCGGGGAAGTGAAGTCGCCCTACAAAGGGTTGGACGTGGAGGCTTGCCGGAAGTATGCTTTTGCTGGTGTACATTTGTTTTCTCCGCAGTTGTTCCCTTATTTCGATGCTTGGCCGGACAAGTTTTCCGTGATAGACTTTTACCTTTCGGTGTGCGACCGCGAACCGATTTATGCTTATCCTTTTCCCGGGCTTAAAATACTGGACGTGGGGAAGCAGGATACTTTGAAGAAGGCTGAGGATTTCTTGTCGGCAGAATGTTGCCCGTCTCGATAAATTGTTGTACTTTTGCGTACAAAATCAGATAAAAATCTTTTTATGCAACAGAAAATCATCATTCTTGATTTCGGGTCACAGACAACGCAGCTTATCGGACGCCGTGTCCGTGAGTTGGACACGTTCTGTGAGATATTGCCTTATAACAAGTTCCCGAAAGAAGATCCGTCGGTTATCGGTGTGATTTTAAGCGGTTCGCCTTTCAGCGTATATGATAAGGAGGCGTTTAAAATCGACTTGGACGAAATTCGCGGGAAATACCCTGTGTTGGGCATTTGTTATGGCGCACAGTTCATGAGTTATACTTTAGGCGGCAATGTGGAACCGGCCGGGACGCGTGAATACGGGCGTGCCAATTTGGCTTCGTTCGACAAAGAGAATCCTCTGTTCAAAGGATTTGAGGAAAATTCGCAAGTGTGGATGAGCCATGGTGACACCATCACGAAATTGCCAGAGGGTTTTAAGGTGATTGCTTCCACCGACAAAGTAGTGAACGCCGCTTATCAAGCTGTGGGTGAGCAGTTGTGGGGTGTGCAGTTCCATCCGGAAGTGTTCCATTCCGTGCAAGGAACGTTGTTGTTGAAAAACTTTGTAGTGGACATTTGCGGTAGCAAACAGGATTGGAGTGCGGCTTCGTTTGTGGACACCACGGTTGCGGAACTGAAGGAACAGTTGGGAGACGACCGTGTGATTCTCGGGTTGAGCGGAGGTGTGGATTCTTCCGTGGCCGCCGTGTTGCTGAACAAGGCTATTGGTAAGAACCTGACCTGTATCTTCGTAGACCACGGGATGTTGCGTAAGAACGAGTTCAAGAATGTGTTGCACGACTACGAGTGTCTGGGGCTGAACGTGATTGGCGTGGACGCCAGTGCGAAGTTCTTCAAGGATTTGGAAGGAGTGACCGATCCGGAGCAGAAGCGTAAGATTATCGGCCGCGACTTCGTGGAGGTGTTCGATGCAGAGGCTCGGAAAATAACCGATGCCAAGTGGCTAGCGCAGGGAACGATTTATCCCGACCGTATCGAGAGCCTGAATATTACGGGAAAAACAATCAAGAGCCACCACAATGTGGGCGGTTTGCCTGAGGAGATGAACCTGCAACTTTGTGAACCGTTGAAATGGTTGTTTAAAGACGAGGTGCGCCGCGTAGGGCGGCAGATGGGAATGCCGGAACATTTGATTACCCGTCATCCGTTCCCCGGACCGGGACTGGCCGTGCGTATCTTGGGTGACATTACGCCGGAGAAGGTACGTGTGTTGCAGGATGCCGACGATATTTTTATCCAAGGGTTGAGAGACTGGGGGTTGTACGATCAAGTCTGGCAGGCCGGTGTAATCCTGTTGCCCGTGAAAAGCGTAGGCGTGATGGGTGACGAGCGTACGTATGAACGCGCTGTAGCCTTGCGTGCCGTGACCAGTACGGATGCAATGACGGCCGATTGGGCACATTTGCCTTACGATTTCATGGCGAAGGTGAGCAATGATATAATAAATAAGGTGAAAGGAGTGAACCGTGTATGTTACGACATCTCTTCCAAACCGCCTTCGACGATAGAATGGGAATGACAATCGTATACCCACTATGAGGTAGCCGTGCGTGATATGCGCAGCTACCTTTTCTTTTATAAGGAGATATATGGTGAATGGTAGCATTGGTAGCAGCATCGGATTACCGAAAGTTTCGGTAGTCATTCCGGTGTATAATGCAGAGGACACGGTTGTAGACTGTATTGACAGTGTACTTGGGCAGGATTTTCCGGATTTGGAAATAATAGTGGTGGATGATGGAAGTAATGATGGTAGTGGAGTTTTATGTGACAACTGTGCTAGAAGAGATAGTCGTGTCAAGGTTATCCATCAAAAAAATAAGGGGCGTTCTGCTGCGCGTGGCGTGGGGACGATAATGTCTCAGGCTAAATGGATTGGGTATGTCGATTCGGATGATACGCTTCCAAAGGATGCTATTTCCCGTTTGTATGCCAAGGCTATTGACGACGTGGATGTTGTTTTGGGGAATGGCTATAAATTTTCGAAGGGAAGGCGGTGCCCTAAGATTTCCATAGAAGAATTCCGTCATATGGTGGTAAGGGCGGAAGGGCCTATCGGTGTGCCATGGGGATGCTTGTTCCGTCGTTCTGTCTTGACATCTTGGGTGTGGGATATTCCTCGTGAGATCAACATGGGAGAAGACTACGTGTTTTGGTTAAGGGTCATTTTTCAAACACGTAAGCCCGTGAATGTAATATATGAGAAAGTGTATGACAAAGGGGCGGACACGACTTGTGCGAATTTTAAATGGAACGCGGGTTATGCCTTAGCCATCCATGAATTACGTAAAGGCGCTATTCCCGAGCATTTGTGGGCTACATACATGTCGGATACGATAAGCGACAGGTTGGTCAACCTCTTGGATGTGGCTTGTTGTCAGCCGTGCCGCTTGTGGAGGCATAGTCGTTTCTACATGGAATTGAAGGAGGATATTGGCAAGTATGGTTATGACGTGCCATTGAAAACGAAATTATATTTGTCATTACCTTCCTTATGGATGAGGAGGATGTATTCCAAGCTTAGCGATTTAAAAAATAAGTGGATTTAGGTTAGAGGAGATGCTGTCTCTTTTTAGGGGGAGGCGGATTATATAAAAGTAATATAAAAATGGTGAAAAAAGTAGGGGCGGTTTTCGGATTGGCTGTAGTGTTTTCTTCTATTGTTTGTGCACAAAATGACTCTACATTGGTGTACAATGTGGAAATGTCTGCGAATGCCAGTTCCGGAGATTATGCACCGTTGTGGTTTACAGCCAACCGGAACGGCCTGTCAAGCCAGGAATCGAACAGTGCTTATTTGCGTGCGGGACTTGCTTACCGTAAATATTTTAATCATGGTTGGCGGATTGGAGCCGGATTGGATTTGGCTGCGGCCGTGAACAGCCCTTCCGAATTTATCGTGCAACAGGCTTATGCGGACTTTTCGTGGAGAGTTCTTAATTTGAGCATCGGGAACAAGGAACGCAATCCGTTGGGGAAGAACCCGCTGTTGAGCAGTGGCGGAATGGTGGAAGGAAATAATGCGCGGCCTGTTCCTCAGGTTAGGGCAGAGATTGCGGATTATTATACGGTACCGGGAACAAAAGGGTGGTTTGCTTTTAAAGGCTATATCGCTTACGGGCGTTTTACGGATGACCGTTGGCAACGTGATTTTGCGGGGGCAAACCACCAAGCCTACGTGGAAGACATTCTTTATCACAGTAAGGAGTTGATGTTCAAGGTGGGAAACAAGGAAAGGTTTCCTTTGGAAGCAGAACTCGGCATGCTGATGTCGGCGCAGTTCGGAGGAACGCAGCATACCTTCTCTTTGAAAGACGGTGAGTGGAAAGAGACTGTGTACGAGATGCCTCATGGATTGAAGAATTATGCCAAAGTTTTCTTGGCCCAAGCCGGGGGAGACGGCACTACCGGGGGAGATCAGGTGAATGTGGAAGGCAATCATGTGGGCAGTTGGAACTTTGCGTTGAATTATTATTGGCGCGATTGGAAGTTCCGTGCATATTATGAACATTTCTTTGACGACCATTCACAAATGTTCCTCCAATACGGACGTTGGAAAGACGGGCACTTAGGATTTGAGATTACTTTGCCCCGGAACCGTTGGGTCAATACTTTGCTTTGGGAAGGATTGGCTACGAAAGACCAGTCGGGTCCTATTTTGTATGACGGAGACGAACGTTTTCCGGGAGCGGCTTTTCCGGGTATGCAAGTAAGTGCTTGTGACGATTACTATAATAATTTCTTTTACCAGTCTTGGCAACATTATGGTATGGGAATCGGTAACCCATTGTTGCCCGGACCAATCTACAACCGTGATGGCAGCCTTAAGTTCCGGAGCAACCGTGTGCGTGCCAACCATTGGGCTTTCAGCGGGACACCGTCAGACGAGTGGGCCTATCGCGTACTGATGTCATACGCGCTTCATTGGGGAACATACGTCAATCCTTTGGATAAGATATGCAAACAGTTCAGTTCGCTGTATGAAGTGACGTATTCGCCCAAGGCATTGGCCGGATGGCATTTTTCCGTTTCGGCGGCCGTGGATCACGGTAATTATCTTGGTAATAGCGGCGGTGGTATGATAACCATAAGAAAGGAGGGAATATGTATAAAATAAATAGTTTGATTTTTAAATGGATTTGTGTATGCCTGACCGTCTCATTCTGTTTGTCTTGTACGGACAAGGCACCGGAATATCCTGATTTGGAAGGATATTGGAAACAGGAGAGTATAGAGGATGAGGCTACGGACGGGCATTCGGAATGTAATCGTCTGTTTTGGGCATTTCAGCTCGGTGTGTCCGAGATTCGGGATTTGGGTGGTAACGGTTATGGGACGTACGTGTGTAGGTATGATTATAATGAAGGTTCCGCAACTTTGCGTATGTATAATTTCAGGGTAAAAGGGAATCCGTCTCAAGAGGCGGATGTAGATAAGCTGAAGCTTTTTGGCATACCTTCCGGAGATGTGACTTTTGAGGTCGTGCGGCTCGATGGTGACCGTATGGTGCTTCGCTCATCAGGGACTTCCTTGTATTTCCGTTCCTTTTAATTTTTTCCTTTTTTATATGCTCTATTTCAAAAGAAATTCATAAATTTGCAGTGCGCAAGCCGAGAGAAGGCTGACTTCAAAATATTCGTGCTGCAAAATATTAGAAAAGAGTTAGATAACTTATATTAGAACCTTTAATTTTAAAGATTAAGTAAAATGATTAAAGTAGGTATTAATGGTTTCGGTCGTATCGGCCGTTTCGTATTCCGTGCTGCTCAGAACAGAAGTGACATCCAGATTGTAGGTATCAATGACTTGTGTCCGGTAGATTACTTGGCTTACATGCTGAAGTATGATACTATGCACGGTGCTTTCGAAGGTACAATCGAAGCTGATGTTGAAAACAGCAAGTTGATTGTAAACGGTAAAGAGATTCGTGTAACGGCAGAACGTAATCCGGCTGATTTGAAGTGGAACGAAGTTGAGGCTGAATATGTAGTTGAATCTACAGGTTTGTTCCTGACTCAGGAGAAGGCCCAAGCTCATATCGATGCAGGTGCTAAGTACGTAGTTATGTCGGCTCCTTCCAAGGACGCTACTCCGATGTTCGTTTGTGGTGTAAACTTCGACAAATACGTAAAGGGTACTCAGTTCGTTTCTAACGCTTCTTGTACGACAAACTGTTTGGCTCCTATCGCTAAGGTTTTGAATGACAACTGGGGTATCACAGACGGTTTGATGACAACTGTTCACTCTACTACTGCAACTCAGAAGACTGTAGACGGTCCTTCTATGAAGGATTGGCGTGGTGGTCGTGCTGCTTCTGGCAACATCATCCCGTCTTCTACAGGTGCTGCTAAGGCTGTAGGTAAGGTTATTCCTGAATTGAACGGTAAGTTGACCGGTATGTCTATGCGTGTTCCGACTTTGGACGTTTCTGTAGTAGACCTGACTGTAAACTTGGCAAAACCGGCTAAGTACGAAGAGATTTGCGCTGCAATGAAGGCTGCTTCTGAAGGCGAATTGAAGGGTGTTCTGGGTTATACTGAAGATGCAGTGGTTTCTTCTGACTTCTTGGGTGACACTCGTACTTCTATCTTCGATGCTAAGGCAGGTATCGCTTTGACAGATACTTTTGTTAAGGTGGTTTCTTGGTATGACAATGAAATCGGTTATTCTAACAAGGTATTGGAATTGATCGCTCACATGAAGAAAGTTAACGGTTAATTCCGTTTGCTACGATAAAAATGAAGCCATCCTCCTTTTGAGAGGGTGGCTTTTTTCGTATCTTTGCTTTCATTATTATAATATGGTAAACGATGATACGATGAACTATGACCTTATTACGATATTAGGGCCTACGGCGTCGGGAAAGACTGCATTAGCTGTGGCTTTGGCCTGCGAACTGAAGACGGAGATAATCAGTGGTGACAGTCGGCAGGTGTACAGGCGTATGGATTTGGGAACCGGAAAAGACTTGAAAGACTATGTCGTCAATGGTTGTTCTGTTCCTTATCATTTGATTGATATAGTAGAACCGGGTACGAAATATAATTTGTTTGAGTATCAGCGGGACTTCTTGAAAGTTTATGAAGCGTTGAAAGCACGTCGTATGCTTCCTATATTATGTGGAGGTACAGGCTTATATATCGAGTCCGTGTTGAAAGGATATAACCTGATGCCCGTACCGGAAAATCCGGATTTGCGTGCAAACTTGGCTCGAAAGAGCCTCCCCGAACTGACAAAGATACTGGGTTCATATAAGGTGCTTCATAATACGACGGATGTCGATACCGTGAAACGTGCGATACGCGCGATAGAAATAGAGGAGTATTATCGTTTGCATCCTACGGAGGCGAGGGCTTTTCCCGAAATCCGTTCCTTGGTCATAGGGGTGGACATAGAGCGGGATTTGAGACGTAAAAAAATAACAGAACGTCTAAGGCAACGTTTGGATGAGGGGATGGTTGATGAGATAAAAAGGCTGTTAGACGAGGGGATACCGGCGGAAGACCTGATATATTATGGCTTGGAGTATAAGTATCTGACACGATACGTACTCGGAGAGTTGGCGTATGAGGAGATGTTCCGTGGTTTGGAAACCGCTATCCATCAGTTTGCCAAGCGACAGATGACTTGGTTCCGCGGAATGGAGCGCCGTGGCATTAAGATAAACTGGTTGGACGCAGGTTGGCCTATGGAAAAGAAAATCGGTCAGATTCAAGATAGGCTGTGTCCGTGAAGATTTAGAAGAATATTCAAGTAGAGAATAAATAGTTTTGCGTATATTTGTGCGTTTTTAGTGAATAGGATTATGGAACCATCAAGATGGGGGATTATATACTGTCCGAAAGACGGTGTCCGTCACATACATAAAGAGTGGGAGGCTATACGCTCATATTTGACGGAGAAAGGCGTACTTTATGATTTCGTGCAGAGCGAAGGGCCGAAATCCGTAGAACGCCTGGCGGGTATGCTTGCTTCAAATGGCTATACAACGATTGTCATTGTGGGAGGCGACGCTGCATTAAACCGTGCGTTAAACGGAGTACTATCGCAAGGAGAGGAGGTTCGTCGAAACGTTGCTTTCGGGGTTATTCCTAACGGTTGGGGAAATGATTTTGCACATTTCTGGGGATTTGAGGAAGATAATTACAAGCAAACGATAGATTGGCTGATAAAGCGAAGGGTCCGTAAAGTGGACGTTGGGTATTGTGTGCCGGAGCGGATAGGGGATGCCCATCCCCGTTTCTTTTTAAATTGTGTGAATGTCGGTTTGGTGGCGAACATTATGAATATCAAGCACAAGACGCGCCGTTTTTGGGGTATGCTGACCCTTTCTCATTTATCGTCTATGTTTTTGTTGCTGTTTCAGCGTATGGAACACAAGATGCATTTCAAAGTGAATTTGGATGACATCGAGAAAAGTGTAATGACGGTATGTATCAGTAGTGCCAGAGGGTATGGCCAGACTCCGAGCGGAGTTCCGTACAATGGATTATTGGATGTTTCAGTCGTGTCGCATCCGGAAATCAGCCAAATGGTGGAAGCTTTATGGATGCTTTTCCGAGGTCGCTTCTTGAATCATAAAGCCGTAAAGTCGTATAGGACTAAAGAAGTGGACTTTTTTGATAACGGAAAGGCTATGATCAGCTTGGACGGAGCGGTATGGGAGAACGGTTCTACGCCCATGAAGATAGGTATACATCAAGAATGGGTGAATTTCATCATACCGGGTTGAACGGCTCGGAAACAATAATCATGAGACCTATCCTATTTTAGATATCTTTTCCAATCTGTCTTCCGATATGATTTTGATTTTCCGGCCGTCTATCGCGATGATTTTCTCAGAGGCGAAATTAGTCAATGTACGAATGGCGTTGGAAGTTGTCATGTTGGAGAGGCTGGCCAAGTCTTCACGGGACAGATAGATGCTGAGTGTGCAGCCATCTTCTTCCAACCCGTAACTCTCCTTCAAAAACAGAATTGATTCGGCCAACCGTCCCCGTATGTGTTTTTGAGTCAAGTTGACTGTACGTTCGTCGGCTATACCCAAATCTACAGATAATTGTTTGATGAAAAACCATGCCAAGTCATTATTGCTACTTACCAACTTCGTGATGGTAGACATGGGAATCATGGCTATCGTTGAGGCTTCGAATGCGGCAGCGGCAGTCAGAAACTCCTGATGGGCAAAGTACGCACGATAGGCAAAGTATTCTACGGGCTTGATTACGCGGATGATTTGATTACGCCCGCTGACACCGTTCTTGAATATTTTTACCTTCCCGGATAAAAGACACATGAGTTGAGTCGGGAATTCACCTTCACTGTAAATCGCTTCGTTCTTTCTAAATGTATAAACTGTGAGGTTTTCTGTTAAATATTCGCGTTGTCCTGGGGTGAGTGGTTTGCATAAGTCTGAGATTTTTTCTAAAACCTCTTCCTTGTCCATGTCCTGCTTGACCATAAATCAAATCTGCTTCAAATTATGTTTTACAACACAAAATTAGTAATTCTTGATAGATTCATGAAATCTTAAGGTTATAAAAATATGTTTTGCAGCATTTTTTTATGAATCCTTAAAAAAAACTTATTCCTTATGTTCGTGGATAGCCGGATTTTTATTATTTTTGGGTTGCATAAATAAAAACAGAGACAAAATAAACAGTAAAGTGAAAACCTTATATATAATTTCTAGACTATGAGTTACATTCATTTTGATAAGACTCTGATGACCAATTTGGAGGAAGCGTTACCCAAAGAGATTTTGAGGTCTAATCGCTCGGGTGCTTATTCTTGTTCTACGATTGTGGATTGTAATACAAGAAAATATCATGGTTTGTTGGTTGTCCCGATACCGGAATTGGGCGACGAGAATTATGTGTTGTTGTCTTCATTGGATGAGACGGTGGTACAACACGGGGCTGAGTTTAACTTGGGGCTTCACAAGTATCAAGGGAACAATTTCAGCCCGAATGGCCATAAGTACATTCGGGAATTTAATTGCGACCAGGTGCCTACTACAATCTATCGTGTAGGAGGAGTGGTCCTGAAGAAAGAAAAGGTGTTCCAGCATTATGAAAACCGCATTATCATCCGTTATACGCTCTTGGACGCCCATTCCGAAACGACTTTGAAGCTCCGTCCTTTTCTGGCATTCCGTTGTGTGAGGGAGTACACGCATGAGAACACAAGGGTGAACCGGGACTATCAAGAAGTGCCGAATGGTATCAAGACTTGCATGTATGAGGGTTATCCCGAGCTTTACATGCAGTTGAACAAGAAAAACGATTTTGTTTTTCAGCCGGATTGGTATCGAGGCGTGGAGTATCCGAAAGAATTGGAGAGAGGATATGCCTTTAATGAGGACCTCTATGTGCCCGGTTATTTTGAACTGAAGATAAAAAAAGGCGAGAGTGTGGTATTTTCCGCCGGAGTGTCTGAGATAAAGACCACTCAGTTGAAACAGATAGCAGATTTTGAAGCGAAGATTCGTACTCCGAGGGATAATTTCTATCATTGTTTGGTAAATTCTGCACATCAATTCTATTATCATGTAGACGGGGAGAATTATATTTTGGCAGGCTATCCCTGGTTTAAATGCCGTGCGCGTGATATGCTGATTGCTTTGCCGGGATTGACTTTGGTCAATGAAGAAGTGGAGCAGTTTGAAATGTGCATGAAAACGGTGGAAAAAGGCGTTCGGGAATTTATGGCCGGCGAGCCGTTGAGCGTGAAAATACATGAAATAGAACATCCGGATATTCTTTTGTGGGCGGTTTGGTGTATTCAACAATATGGCAAGATTGTTTCTTTGCAGAAATGTGTCGAGAAATACGGACTTCTGGCAAAGGACATCATGATGTATCTGAGTACAAGTTCCCATCCCAATTTGAAAGTCAGAGACAACGGATTGGTATACGCCCAGGGGAAGAGTAAAGCCGTGACTTGGATGAACTCGACGGCAAACGGCCGTCCGATAGTACCGCGAAGCGGGTATATCGTGGAGTTCAATGCCTTATGGTATAATGCATTGAAGTTTAGCGAGGAGATTTGCCGGATGGCTGGCCGAAAGGAAGAGGAACAATATTTTGCAGGGATGGCCGCCAAGGCGGAAAATTCGTTCAGAAAGGTTTTCTTGAACCAGTATGGATATTTGTTCGATTACGTGGACGAGAAGAACCAAGAACAAGACTGGAGTGTCCGTCCCAATATGATATTTGCCGTGGCACTTGACTATTCTCCCTTGCCCCTTCCGGAAAAGAAAGCGGTTTTTGATATTTGTACGAAGGAGTTATTGACCCCTAAGGGGCTTCGTTCCCTGAGTCCCAAGAGCGGGGGATATAACCCGATGTACGTCGGCCCTCAAGTCCAACGTGACTACGCCTATCATCAAGGTACGGCATGGCCTTGGTTGGCTGGATTTTATATGGAAGCCTGCATGCGTTTGTATAAAAAGAGCCGTGTAAGTTTTGTGGAACGCGTGTTGGTGGGCTTTGAAGAAGAAATGTTTTCGCATTGTATAGGCACCATACCGGAACTGTTCGACGGAAACCCACCTTACCATGCCCGAGGGGCCATATCCTTTGCGATGAATGTGGCTGAGATTCTCCGTGTGGTGAAATTAATCGAAAAATATGATATATAAAGATTAGGAGGAACTGAATATGAAAGTATTAATGTTTGGTTGGGAGTTTCCTCCTCATATTCTTGGAGGACTCGGTACGGCAAGTTACGGTCTGACGAAAGGTCTTTCCTTGCAGCCAGATATGGATATCACTTTTTGTATCCCGAAACCTTGGGGAGATGAAGACCAAAGCTTTATGAAGATTATAGGTATGAACAGCGTGCCTATCGTTTGGCGTGACGTGGATTGGAATTATGTAAACGGCAGGGTGGGCAGTTACATGGACCCGCAACTTTATTATGATTTGCGCGATCATATTTATGCCGACTTTTCATATATGCATGTGGATGACTTGGGCTGCATGGAGTTTTCCGGCCGCTATCCGGACAACTTGCACGAGGAAATCAACAACTATTCCATCGTGGCAGGAGTGGTGGCCCGGCAGCAACGGTTCGACATCATTCATGCACACGATTGGTTGACCTATCCTGCGGGCATCCATGCCAAGCAAGTCAGCGGGAAACCGTTGGTGATTCATGTGCATGCCACGGACTTCGACCGGAGTCGCGGAAATGTGAATCCCACAGTCTACAGCATCGAAAAGAACGGCATGGACCATGCGGACTGTATCATGTGCGTGAGCGAGCTGACGCGCCAGACGGTAATCAACCATTATCATCAAGATCCGGCAAAGTGTTTTGCCATGCATAATGCCGTGTATCCGTTGGCTTCCGAGCTTCAGGAGATTGTGGACCAAAGGAAACCCTATTCGGAACGCAAGGAGAAAGTAGTGACTTTCCTGGGGCGTATCACCATGCAGAAAGGGCCAGAGTATTTCATCGAAGCGGCCAAGCGGGTGTTGGACCGTACACACAACGTGCGTTTTTGCTTTGCCGGAAACGGTGACATGATGAACTCCATGATTGAGATGGCTGCAGCCTACGGGATAGCCGACCGTTGCCATTTTCCCGGGTTTATGAAAGGGAAACAGGTGTTCGAATGTTTCCGTGACAGCGACGTGTATGTGATGCCTTCCGTGTCGGAGCCGTTTGGGATTTCCCCGCTCGAGGCGATGCAAAGCGGGGTGCCTTCCATTATCAGCAAACAATCCGGTTGCGCCGAGATTCTGTCTAAGTGCATCAAGGTGGACTATTGGGACATAGATGCCATGGCCGACGCCATGTATGCGCTTTGCGTGTACCCTTCCTTGCATGAATATTTGCAGGTGGAAGGAAAGAAAGAGGTGGACGGCATCACGTGGGAGAAAGTGGGCCAACGCATCCGGAAACTTTATGACGAGACAATCCAAAAATATAAATAATCTAAAATCCTAAGACATGAAAACGATATGCCTTTACTTTGAAATTCATCAAAATATACATTTGAAACGTTACCGCTTCTTCGACATCGGTACGGACCATTATTATTATGATGATTATGAGAACGAATGCAGCATAACCAATACGGTTGAGCATTCCTACCTGCCTGCGTTGCAGGCTTTGCTTCAGATGCTGAAAGAGAACCCTGGATTTTTCAAGGTCGCTTTCTCGATTTCCGGCACTGCCATTGAACTGTTGGAGAATTATGCGCCATCTGTCATAGATTTGTTACAAGATTTGAACGAGACAGGAGGTGTGGAGTTCTTGGTGGAGCCTTATTCCCACGGCTTGTCTTCCCTGGCCAATGAGGAGAGTTTCCGGGAGGAAACCTTGAGGATGTCACGAAAGATTAAGGAACTTTTTGGAAAGTCGCCAAAGGTGTTCCGCAATTCTTCTTTGATATATTCCGACGACATAGGGAATATGGTAGCTTCGATGGGGTTCAAGGGATTGCTGACGGAGGGTGCCAAACACATCTTAGGATGGAAGAGCCCTCATTTTGTGTACCATTGTTCACAGAATCCGAACCTGAAACTCCTTTTGCGGGATTATAAATTGTCGGACGATATATCCTTGCGTTTCAGTAATTCCACTTGGAGCGAGTTCCCCTTGTTTGCCGAAACCTATATGGATTGGATAGCGGCAGTGCCGGAAGAGGAGCAAGTGATTAATATCTTCATGGAGTTGTGCGCATTGGGTATGTTCCAACCGCTTTCGTCCAATATACTGGAGTTCCTCAAGGCCCTGCCGGCTTGCGCCAAGGCCCGTGGGATCTCTTTCTCCACCCCTTCGGAAGTGATAGACCATCACAAGTCGGTTGACGCGCTTGAAGTGCCTTATCCCATGTCATGGGTGGACGAAGAGCGCGACATCAGTTGTTGGTTGGGAAATGGCATGCAGCGAGAGGCTTTCAACAAGCTGTATAGCGTGGCCGACCGTGTGCGTATTTGTAACGACCGCCGTATCAAACAGGATTGGGATTACCTGCAGGCTAGCAATAATTTCCGTTTTATGACCACGAAATCCAGTAGTTGGAACATGTACCGCGGAATTTATGATTCTCCCTACGATGCCTTTACGAATTATATGAATATCCTTGGCGATTTCATTAACAGGGTGAATGGCATGTATCCTCGTGATATAGACAATGAAGAGTTGAATTCACTGCTTACGCTGATTAAGAACCAGGGAGAAGAATTGGAGGTGAAGGACAAAGAGATTGCACGTTTGAATGCCCGTATGAAGAAGTTGGCATCTGAAGGGGCGGAAACGGCCAAGAAGGTTTCCACGCGCAAGGTTGCAGCCAAGAAGTGACGCATGCCGTTCCGTGTCCCACGGTGCAGGTTTGTGCGTGGGCATGGAACGTAAGATGACAGTGGCCGACTCGCCGTAAAGAAGTGGGTCGGCCTTTCTCGTGTATAGCACCGGGGAGGGGAGGCACATGCGTGACGGACGTTTCTTTGTTGAAAATCCGGAATCTTGTAATGTTTTGGTTTATAGGTCGGTAACATTCTCCTTAGATTCGTTTTTCATTCTCAGGAGATTGAAAAATCATTCGGCTTAGATTGATTTTCCGTTTGGCGCAGATTGGTTTCCCACAGCCCTGTGTCCGTTTTTTTTGAAAGTATGGTGAGAATTTGGCATAGGGAGGGGAATAAAAAGAACAGGTGGAGAAGCCTATGGTTTCTCCACCTGTTCTTTTTATTCCTGCCGTGGTTACGGGTAAATGAGTGGGTTAATTGAACGTACTATAAATCACTTGGATTTTAAGTTTGTCTGTTGCGCCACCCACTAACTTGGCACTTCCCAGTCCCATGTCATGCGTCACGCTGACGATATTGTTGTTGTTGTCCTGGTTGGTTTCAACAGGAATGAGTACCACCTTGTTCCAGTCCTGATGCTGCTGTTCCCAAGCTTCCGGTGTGATGCCGGCTTTGGCAGATTCCTCATTCCTCTCTCTCTTACAGTAAGATACCAAGTTGCTGATGTTGGAAAAAGTATAAGTGTTATAGCTGCTGTTGAAAGAGGTGACGTAAGATATTTTTTCGTCCGGCACTTTTCCTTCTTCAAAGAACGTGTACATGTCTTGTTTGCGCACCAACAATAGGGTCTGGGGAACCTCGAAGGCCGATTCCTGGTTTGTGGCATTATAGCGATACAAGGAGAATTGAGCCTGGCTGATGCTGTCGTTGAGGTGTCCTTGGTAGATTTCGTTTACAGGAAGTGTGATTTCCGTAAACACTCCGGCGGGAGTTTTCAAGTAAGTGCATTGGGTGTCGTTTTCTACCAACTCGGCCAGGTCATCATTTTCCACGTAAGTGTTCTGCAAGACTTCGGGAGTAGCTGCAAAACGGCTCATACCTACGTAAACCGTGTCTTTTTCGGCATCTTTATACCTGAAATAGAGATTCATGGCTCCTACTCTCATCTTAACCATCGTACCGTCCCCGTCCGTCAGTTTGAAATAGAAGCCGGGGCATACATGGCGTATGAAATTATATGAATTCTTGAAAAAGCCCTTGTTCTCGTAGTATTTCTTTATGATGAATGTGCCGTATTCTTTAGGCAGCATGATACGTATGTTCGGAGTGTATGAGCTGCTTTCCAGATAATCGTCCGACAAAGTAAAATCCTTTGTCGTGAAGACCTTTCGTGTAATGGGACCCGTTGCATGGCGGTTGATATACCGGCTGAAATCGGCATTGCTGTAATACGTAGTGTCCTCGCGCACGACGTTTGCGGTGTCCAATTCGTATACGTCTACTTTCATCGGATTGTTCTCGTCTCCGTAATACTTTTCGTAATATAACCTGATTTCAATGGAATCCGCTTCGATTTCTCCTTGCTCGTTCTTGACCATCAGGTCGTAAGCGGGGAATTCATAGTTTTCCAACGTGCCGAACTGCGCCAGAAACTCGGCCTTGATTTGCATGTTCGTTTCCGGGTCGGTCATACGTCCTAAGTAAGAACTGTTGCTATTGCTTAAAACGGAATCTGCCAATAGTGAGTGTGTGCTTGCTTCATATACCGAAGCGGAAGCGTTGATGTTATCGGAATCCGTGAAAATTCCGATAGTATCGGTCGTGTCGTCACAAGCCACGCTGCATAATCCAATCAACGTGATGAATGAAGTTTTGAATTTCATGTTTGCAGAGGATGATAAATGTTTTTAGTCTTCATTCTTACCCTGGCTCCATACTTTGTCGTAGAAGTCGGCAAAAGCATCGGCGTCGGCGGCACTGACGTTTTCCAACACCGGAATCTCTTTGCTTTGGGCGTATTCGGCAAAGGCTTGGAACTTGTCCGTATCGGGCACGGTCAGCCCGTCGGAATAATTGATGGCTAATTTGTTCAGTTCGTCGTATGTCACTTCCGGGCTGAAGTCTTCGAGGACAGATGCGTTCACATCCCTGAACGTTATGCAATTGCCGAAATTCGTGCCCATCGACTGTTTCAAATCTTCGGAAGACATGGAATACACGATTTTGCTGTCGCGGAACGAAGGCTCTTCCTTATAGGCGGTCTTGACATAGAGGGGAACCAAAGCTGACATCCATCCTTGGCAGTGGATGACATCCGGAACCCATCGAAGTTTCTTTACAGTCTCCAATACGCCCCGCGCATAGAATATGGCCCGTTCGCTGTTGTCCTCATATTCGTTGCCGTTCTCGTCGAGAGCCATCAGGCGTTTCAGGAAATAGTCATCGTTGTCTATGAAATATACTTGCATCCGGGCGGCCTGGATTGAAGCCACCTTGATGATGAGCGGATGGTCCGTATCATCTATGATTAAATTCATGCCGGAAAGACGAATCACTTCGTGGAGCTGGTTGCGACGTTCGTTGATATTTCCCCATTTGGGCATAAATGTTCTGATTTCTCGTCCTTTTTCCTGTATTTCCTGAGGAAGTTCTCTACCCATAGCAGCCAGTTCCGAATCGGGAACATAAGGCGTCATTTCTTGAGTAATGAATAGTATTTTCTTTGCCTTCATTGTCATGTTCACTTTTTCCTTGGCACAAAGGTACGAAAAAAGTTTGGCATTATAGCCTTTTTCAAGGGAATAGAGCTTAATTCTTTCATTAATTTCACGTATTTATTTGGCTAATGTTTTTGCTATGTGGTATTTTATATGTTATTTTGCAGAGTTTTTTAGGGAATGCAGTTTAAAATCAACCACAAATGAAGTTAATTCATACAATTGAAGATTTGCAACGCAACTTGGCAGAGGCGCGTGCAAAAGGTGAAAAGATTGGATTGGTGCCTACGATGGGTGCATTGCATGAGGGCCACGCTTCCTTGGTGAGACGTTGTGTAGCAGAAAATGATGTGACCGTAGTGAGCGTGTTTTTGAATCCTACGCAGTTTAATGATAAAAAAGATTTAGAGAAATATCCTCGGACGTTGGATGCGGATTGTGCTTTGTTGGAAGGTGTGGGGGCTGATTTCGTCTTCGCGCCGTCTGTGGAAGAAATGTATCCTCAGCCTGATAGCAGGAAATTCAGTTATCCGCCGGTGGATACGGTGATGGAAGGGGCTTTCCGTCCCGGACATTTCAATGGCGTATGCCAGATTGTGAGCAAATTGTTTGCCATCGTGGAGCCTGACCGTGCTTATTTCGGGGAGAAGGATTTCCAACAGATTGCGGTGATTCGTGCCATGGTCGAAGATTTGCATTTGAAAGTAGAGATAGTGCCTTGTCCGGTTGTCCGTGAAAAGAGCGGGTTGGCCATGAGTAGCCGTAACACCTTGTTGACGGACGGGGAGAAGGCCGTAGCGGCTCATATCTTCGGCATTCTTTCCAAAAGCAAGAATTTTGCCACGAACCATACCTTGAAAGAGACCCGGCAATATGTGGTGGATTCCTTGAATGCCATAGTGGGACTGGAAGTGCAATATTTTGCCATAGTGGATGGAGGGTCTTTGCAGGAACTGGACAGTTGGTCGGATTCGGATGACATCGTAGGGTGTATCACCGTTTTCTGTGGAAGCCAGTCTATCCGTTTGATAGATCATATTAGATATAAAGAATAAGATTAAAAGCAAAAGGGTATGATGATCCAAGTGCTGAAGTCGAAGTTGCATTGTGTGCGTGTGACGGAGGCTAATTTGAATTATATGGGGAGCATCACTATTGATGAGGACTTGATGGATGCGGCTAATTTGATTGCAGGAGAAAAGGTCCAGATTGTGAACAACAACAATGGTGAGCGTTTGGAAACCTATATTATAAAAGGTGAACGCGGTTCGGGGTGTATTTGCCTGAACGGCGCAGCTGCCCGTAAAGTGCAGGTAGGAGACGTTTGTATTATCATCTCATACGCCATGATGGATTTTGAAGAAGCCAAGACGTTTGCTCCTACTGTCGTTTTTCCGGATTCAGCGACTAACCGTTTGGTGCGTTAAGGATTTGCGATAGGGGAGGGCATGCATTTGTGGAGTGCCGCTATCGTTCTTATATAATTGTTCCGGCCGACAGTGTCCGTAAAGAGACGGTCGGCCGGTTTCTTTTTTTATTTCCTTTGCCCTTTTTGGCTAAACAGAAATTGTTTGCCCTGATAATAATATGAACCCTTTTAAAGTCGTGGTGATATGTGGCGATTTTATTTTAGATTTTCAGCGGTTTGACTTAGCCTGTTGAGGAATAAACTTTTAGCGAACTATTTGAGAAATAGAAGTAACGCAACTTTGTCTTTTACCGTACTTTTGAAGTCTTGGAAGCCGGACTTTCGGGCAATAAAAAAAGCCACAAATCATTGATTTGTAGCTTTTTGTCCGTTTGCTGACCATTTCTGTCTAGCACGTCCAGCGGAGAGAGAGGCTCTCGAACTTATATTTTCACAGAATATCATAAAACTGCAAACAACTGATAATCAAGTATAAATTACAACATAGAGTAAAACTAAATGTTTCTAAATGTCTTTTGCTATCTCAAT
>NZ_CFQRNQ010000020.1:0-64880 GCF_986071375.1 Paraprevotella sp.
ACTTGACTTTTCCCGTCATCCGGTTACAGAAGCTATTTTCTCAAAAAGCCTATTTCTCAATAACTTTGCTCTACTTTTCCATATCTCACCGATTATTGCTACCTTTGTACCGTAAAAAAGAAGAAATATGAAGTCAAGTGATTATAATTATTTCATCCCTTATAAAGATGGGCATATCTTTTTCAATGGCATCACCAAGCGGTTTTTCCTCGCTTCGGAAAAGAACCATGCCAAACTGATGGACATCATCTCCCGTCCGGATGACTACCGGGAAAAGTACGCTCCTTTTTTGGAAAGGATGTCGGCCGAGGGCTTCGTCGTGGAAGACGATGTGCAGGAAATGGACATCATACGGGAGGAGTTTGACAGGAAGCGTAACTCCGGTCAATATACGCTTATGGTACTTCCTACTTACGATTGCAATCTGCGTTGTTGGTATTGCATCCAGGAACACCAAAATATGACGTTGTCAGACGAAACTGTCGCCCGTATCAAGAAGCACATTGAAAAATACCTTTTGGAAAATGAGATAAAAGAATTTCGCCTGTCTTGGTTTGGGGGAGAACCCCTCTTGACTTACCGAAAACTCATCGAAATCACGCGGTTTTCTAAAGATTTTTGCGAATGCCATCATATAGGATTTTTTAGCGACATGACGACCAACAGCCTGTTGCTCACTTCGGAACGGATAAAAGAGTTGGGTGGTCTTGGCCTGCGCAGTTTCCAAATCACGATTGACGGTTGCCGCGAGAAGCACAACCAAGTGAAACGCGACAAGGATAATGCGGCTTTCGACAAGGCAGTCAATAATGTATTGGAGATAGTCCGGACAATTCCGGATGCTTATTGCATACTGCGCATCAACTATTCCGACCAGACGTTGGAGCCGGGCAAAATCATGCATGATGTCAATCTGATGATTCCGCACGAATACAGAAAACAAATCAAAATATCGCCCTGTAAGATATGGCAGGTGGAAGACCGGAAGATAAAAGCGGAAAAAGTGGGAGAATTGAACAGCATAGCCAAGCGGAAAAACTATCAAATCCAAACTTCGCTTACTAATTTTTGTTATGTCGACCATGCACATTTCAATTGCATATTCCCGAATGGAAATGTCGGAAAGTGCGACAATGAGAAACCCGAAGATGCCAAAGGCGTGCTGACGGAGTCTGGTGATATTTTATGGAAAACGGAGTACCGGTTTATCCAGTACCACCAACTTTCATCAGGTAGTGAATGTGTGGAATGCAAATATTTGCCGTTTTGCATGGGGCCGTGCCCGAGACGGAGAGAAGAAATGTATGTCCAACACAAGCACATCGTATGCCAACATAAAGATAAGGAAGAGGCTATGGAAAAGGTGATTGTGGACTATTGTGAGAAGAACTCCGATTTTTATAATATTTGAACCTTTCGGCCATGAAAAACGTGAAGGTAAGCTTGGTTGTGTCATTTCTTGTTTTTTGTCTGTTTCCGCAAGGAGTGGAGGCGGTCTCCCCTTTTACGGCCATAGATAGTATAATGCAAGGCTTGAAGGCGGACAGTTCGGCTGTATCCAAGAAACTGCCCACCGTTACGGTAGAAGCTAGCAATATCACCCACTATGCCGACCGGGACGTGGTGCATATCACCCGTTCCATGCGGAAGGGCGCACGCAATACGGCACAAATGTTGGGAAACATTCCCGGAATCGATTGCAACTACGCCAACAATGCACTCACCTATTACGGTTCCTCCAATATTCTAATCTTAGTGAACAGTTTGGAGAAATCGGCAGACTACGTCAAGGAATTGCATCACCTTCGCTTCAGCAAGGTGGACGTGGTGCCCAATCCCACAGGGAAATATGCAAATTACGATGTGTTGATTAACCTGCATACTAAACCCGATTATACAGGGTATGAGGGAAACGTGTTCCAACAAATGTCTGTCCGGCCCAATGAAGATAATGGAAAAAATAAAAAATTCTCGGGAGACTATTCTTCCGCTTCATTCACTTATACCAAAAACAAATGGAACTTCATCGGGCGGTATAATTTCCGGTTTTTACAATCGGAAAAGAATAATGCGGAAAGTACATATACGAACCATGTGAACCGCTTGCAGGAAAGTACAACTTCACCGATGTCGTTTACCAATTTTTTTCGTATACATAACACTTATTGGGCAATAGACCATCAAATAAACAAGAACCATTCCGTGTCGGCCTCATATTACTATTCTGCCGATGCCAAGGATGATTACACGTATGCTGAAGCGGAACGTTTGTGGCTTGACAGTGGAAAGAAAGAAACCATAGGGAAAAGTGGGGTTTCTCGTATCAATAGCGACCGTCATACGTTGGGCCTGTATTATCGTGGCCGGAGCGGAGTATGGAACTATACTTATGATTTTAATTACATCAATGATGGGTGGACCAGCGACAAGAATTACCGGCAGAATACCGGTTACGCATCCGATAACTATTTCCGTAACCACATGGACTACGTTTGGACTAAAAGCGAAGTGAACCGTCGTTTTTTCAACAATCGTTTTTATTTTAGCTCGGGATATAATTTTACATGGAAAGATTATGAACAGGAAGACCGTCTTACGGGAAACCTGCTGAGCGAAAATGCCTACCACCGTAATGAAATTTGGACATGGCTGTCTTACCGCATCAAGGACGGCACGGATTTGAATTTCAGTGCTTCGGCCGAACATGTAAAGACCCATACGGCAAGCTACGAAGACAAGAACATGGTTTATAAGTTCAGTGGGATGTTCTACCACCGTTGGAACAAAAAGATATGGATGCGCCTTAATTATTGGTGCAACACATCTTATCCTCAACTCGACCAAGTGACGGAATACGGCTATTTTACCGATTCATTGACATGGAGTGGCGGAAACCCGGCATTGCGCACACAAGTGTACCATTCGGGACGGTTGTGGGTGGACTTCTTTAACCTTTTCAATATACAGACGGGTTATAACTATTCACCCAACCAGTTTTCTAACATCATCGGACGTGGGGAAGGTACATTGCCGTCAGGTGAAAATGGTGCTTACATTACATACACACCGGAGAATACGCTGTATAAGGAGTTTTGGGCTACAATTTACTTTTTTAAAAAAATCAAGGATTTTAGAATAAGCGGTATCTTGAAATACCAAAACATGGAAGCGAAATTCAAGAGAAACAAGAATACGAACCAAGGCTTTACAGGTTTTCTTACCTCAAATTATTACAATGACAAGCATTTCCTGTCTATACAGGCAACCTATCAGGTTTTCAATGGATATCAGGTTAGAGCACAGGGGAAAACCACGCAAAAAATGGATTGTTTGGCATTCATTTTGGGTAAAGACTTTTTTCATCAACGTGTGAACCTGTCAGTGCAATACGTGACTCCTCGCCTTTTCCTTGATGGCAATAGTAAAAGTAAAACTGAATCCGAGGTCGTCAGTTCTTATGATTTTTATGATATAAATGAAACGATACGCCACAGCCTGATGTTCACATTCTCTTATCGTTTTCATGGAGGAAAGAGCGTCCGGCAGTACAACCGTAGCATGCAAGAAGAGAAATAAGTGCGCTTGATATATTTAGTATTTTGGATGAGGCGTTCTTCCATGAAATCTCTTCGTCTGGTGCTTTCTTCGCGTGTAAATATGGATAACCGGAATGCGCGAAACTACAAGAATGGACAGACAAATACTTGGTGTGACCGGAAAAACGGGTTTGCACAAGGACGGGAGCTTGGCTTACTCGGACTTTCACCGGCTGTTCCTTTGACTCTGGACTAAGCAAGGGCATAGCCAAACTGTGCAAGGGATGAATCCCAAAAGAGAAAAAGAGCCGGGAATACGTAAATCCCGGCTCTTGACGCTTCTGTATTGCAATTAACCTTATACGATGCCTTGAGCCATCATAGCCTTGGCCACCTTCATGAAGCCTGCGACGTTGGCACCTTTCACGTAGTTGACGTAACCATCGGCTTCCGTTCCGTACTTCACGCAATTCTGGTGAATGTTCTCCATGATGGCGTGCAGACGGGCATCTACCTCTTCCGATGTCCAAGACAGACGTTCTGAGTTCTGGCTCATTTCAAGACCTGAAACCGATACACCACCGGCGTTGGCTGCCTTGCCCGGTGCATACAGAATCTTGGCTTCCTGGAATACGCGGATGGCTTCCGGAGTAGAAGGCATGTTGGCACCTTCGCTTACGGCCATTACACCGTTGGCTACCAACTGGCGAGCCTGGTCGCCGTTGATTTCGTTCTGAGTGGCCGACGGCAGTGCGATGTCTGCCTTTTCACCCCAAGGCCGTGCGCCTGCCACGTATTTGCAACCGTATTTCTCTGCATATTCACGGATACGTCCGCGATACAGGTTCTTAAGCTCCATGATGTAGTCGAGCTTTTCGCGGTCGATTCCGTCCGGATCGTAGATGTAACCGTCTGAGTCGGACATCGTGAGTACCTTTCCGCCGAGTTGAAGTACCTTTTCGGCCGTGTACTGGGCCACGTTGCCGGAACCGGAGATGAGGACTGTCTTGCCTTTAAGGTCGGTGCCTTTGGTCTTCAGCATTTCCATGAGGAAGTACACGTTACCGTAACCCGTGGCTTCAGGACGGATGAGCGAACCGCCGAACTCAAGTCCCTTGCCGGTGAATACGCCGCTGAATTCATGGGTCAGTTTCTTATACATACCGAACATGTAACCGACTTCGCGTCCGCCTACTCCGATGTCACCGGCCGGCACATCGGTATCGGGACCGATATGGCGATTGAGTTCGAGCATGAAAGCCTGGCAGAAACGCATCACCTCGGCGTTGCTCTTACCGCGCGGGGAGAAATCGGAACCGCCTTTTGCTCCACCCATGGGAAGAGTCGTCAGGGAGTTTTTGAAAGTCTGCTCGAAAGCCAAGAATTTCAAAATGCTGAGGTTTACGGAACTGTGGAAACGGATACCGCCTTTATAGGGGCCGATTACGTTGTTATGCTGTACACGGTAACCCATGTTGGTTTGAATCTGGCCTTTGTCGTCCATCCAAGTGACGCGGAATTGATAAACGCGATCAGGAATACAGAGACGTTCAATCAGATTGGCTTTTTCGAACTCAGGGTGTTTGTTGTACTCTTCTTCGATCGTACTGAGAACTTCTTCTACAGCCTGATGATACTCAGGTTCGTTAGGGAAACGACGTTTCAAGTCTTCCAGAACTTTTTTTGCATCCATGTGATAAATCCTTTTTAAATTAATATTATTCGTTGACTTTATCTTTTCTACCTTATTTCTCCTTAAGAAAAATCTCTCTCTTGGTTTTCAGTCGCCAAAGTTAATCATTTAATAGCAAACTGCCAATAAAAACGAGAAAAAAAATCTTTTTGCTATTGTTTTTAGCAAAAGACAAACATTTCTTCGTATTTGTAGCGCTTTATATAAAAATAAGGTTTGGGATTTTGTATTTCTTCCGGTTTGCACTATCTTTGCATAGCATTTTTTGAATTGAAGATGAAGAACATCAGGAATTTCTGTATTATTGCGCATATAGATCACGGTAAGTCTACTTTGGCAGACCGTTTGCTTGAATATACGAATACGATAAAGGTTACCGAAGGGCAAATGCTCGACGATATGGATCTGGAGCGGGAGCGTGGTATTACCATTAAAAGCCATGCCATCCAGATGGAATATATATATAAAGGAGAGAAGTATACGTTGAATCTGATTGATACGCCGGGGCATGTGGATTTCTCATACGAGGTTTCGCGTTCCATCGCGGCTTGCGAGGGGGCGTTGTTGATTGTGGATGCCACGCAAGGCGTGCAGGCCCAGACCATCTCCAATTTGTATATGGCCATAGAGCATGACTTGGAAATCATCCCGGTCATTAACAAATGTGACATGGTGAACGCCATGCCGGAGGAAGTGGAGGATGAAATCATAGACCTGTTGGGATGTAAACGTGAGGAGATTATCCGTGCGTCGGGACGTACGGGAATGGGAGTGGATGAAATTTTACAGGCCGTGGTGGAACGTATCCCCCATCCGGAAGGGGATGAGGGCGCTCCTTTACAGGCATTGATATTCGATTCCGTGTTCAACTCGTTCCGTGGGATTATCGCTTATTTCAAAATCGTGAACGGCAGTATCAAGTCGGGTGACGACGTGGCTTTTATCAATACGGGCAAGGAATACACGGCAGATGAAATCGGGGTATTGAAGATGGAAATGTCCCCCCGTAAGGAACTGCATTGCGGGGATGTGGGGTATATTGTTTCCGGTATTAAAACGGCAACGGAAGTAAAAGTCGGTGATACGATTACTCACGTGGAGCGTCCGTGTGATAAAGCCATTTCCGGTTTCGAGGAAGTTAAGCCTATGGTTTTTGCCGGACTTTATCCCATAGAAACTGAGGACTTTGAAAATCTTCGGGCCTCTTTGGAAAAATTGCAGTTGAACGATGCATCGTTGACCTTCCAACCGGAATCGTCCGTGGCGTTAGGCTTCGGTTTCCGTTGCGGTTTCCTGGGCTTGCTCCACATGGAAATCGTACAAGAACGTCTGGACCGCGAGTTCAATATGGATGTGATTACGACCGTACCCAACGTGTCTTATCTCGTATATGACAAGCAGGGTGGAGTGAAAGAAGTACATAACCCGGCCGGTATGCCCGAAGTGACGCTGGTCGACCATATAGAGGAGCCATATATCAAGGCTTCCATCATTACGACAACCAACTTCATCGGCCCCATCATGACCTTGTGTCTGGGGAAAAGGGGGGAGTTGTTGAAACAGGAGTATATCAGCGGAAACCGTGTGGAACTCCATTATAGCTTGCCTTTGGGTGAGATTGTGATTGATTTTTATGACAAACTCAAAAGCATATCAAAGGGCTATGCCTCTTTCGACTACCATCAGGACGGTTTCCGTCCGTCTAAACTGGTGAAGTTGGATATATTGTTGAACGGGGAACCGGTGGATGCGTTATCCACTTTGACGTATATTGACAATGCGGTGGACTTCGGGCGGAGGATGTGTGAGAAACTGAAGGAGTTGTTGCCCCGCCAACAGTTCGATATTGCCATACAGGCCGCCATCGGTGCCAAGATTATCGCCCGTGAGACAGTGAAGCAGTTGCGTAAGGACGTGACGGCGAAATGTTACGGAGGAGATGTCAGCCGGAAAAGAAAATTGCTTGAGAAACAGAAGAAAGGAAAGAAACGGATGAAACAGATCGGTAATGTGGAAGTGCCGCAAAAAGCTTTCTTGGCTGTCCTGAAGTTGGATTAACCTAATAAAAAACCTTATGACTATGGATTTAAGACGCGACGTGGCTCGTGAAATAGCCCGGATATATTGCCGCTTGTCTCCATCGGGTATCGAGGCATTGTCCGAGATACTTGTACCTTTCAAATATTCGAAAGGCGATGTGGTATTGCCCGAAGGGGAAACGTGCCGTCACATGTATTTCGTGGAACGCGGAATGGTGAGGCAGTATTATTATAAAGGTGGACGCGACGTGACGGAACACTTTTCTTATGAAGGGCGAATCGTGATTTGCATTGAAAGTTTCTTGAAACAGGAACCTTCACGGCTGATTGTCGAGGCGTTGGAAAACAGCAGGCTTTACGGCATTCCGTATGATGACTTGCAGGAATTGGCAGACGAAAATAAAGAGATTGAGTTGTTGTTCCGTAAGATTATGGAACATGCTCTAATCAGTTCTCAGGTCTACGCTGACAGCCAACGTTTTGAGAACGCTACGGAGCGTTACCTTCGTCTCTTGAATACAAAACCCGAGATATTGCTGCGTGCGCCGATGCTCCATGTGGCTTCTTACTTGCAAATGTCGCCTGAAACATTAAGCCGTGTGCGTGCGGCTCATTTGGAAGAAATGAAGTCTGAAAAAGGCAGCGTGTCCAAGACTGAGACTTAGGCTGAGGTGCCGGGGAGTGATACGCCCATGACGGGATTACGGAGGATATGTTTCTTTTGGAAAGAAGGAGCATATCCTTTGTTTTTCCCCTTTTCAGAAGTGGTGTGATTTTTTTACGGATTTGGCGCGTTGTTCTTTTTTTATTATTACCTTTGTGTAGTGGATCTTAAATTAACGGTATCATGAAACTGCTGCCCGGACATCCAGCCTGTGGAGTTGTGTAATGCCTACCTATGTTGAATTTTTAAATCAATTCTTATGAAGAGAGTAATTAACCTAATGAAGATGGTGGCCCTTAGTGGTGTCGTGGTGTTGGGTTCATGCCGGGCCGTGAAAGATGGAACTGGGGTGGAGCGTGCGGAATACGGGCACGAGATGTCAATCCCGTTAGAAGGTTTTTGGAAGAAGACTTGGATTCGGAAGAAAGGAGATTCCCATAAGGGCTCCCAACCGTTCGTGCATTACAAGTATTACGGGGACAAGCACATGGTGTCGCTTTCCGTGTGGTATGTAGGTACCAACGATGTGGACGTGGATTTCGAAGGGCGATACTTCCCTTTTGAGTACATGTCGAAGAAAGTCATTCGTGAAGGTGGTGAGAATTTGAAAATCAAGACACGGGCAGAAGACATGTTCGAACTTTCATGGACGGGTCGTTCCACGGCGGGGGAGACGGATTATGAAGAGGGTTGGGAACGGTATCCCATGCCTTCAGGATTGGCCGCTATACATCAGGGGATGCGCGATGCCCACGAGGCGGACGGACGTTACGCAGGCATGTGGGAAGTGCAAGGCTTGCGGCAACCGTTGACGGGCGAACTGATACCACCCAAGTTGAAGAGCTACAAATGGTATGGTGACGGCTACTTCTTGGGCTTTACACCGGCTCGGACCGGAGAAGACCGTGTGCACTTCAAGGGGCATGCCGGAACTTTCACGTCGGAGGGTGACAGCGTCATCAAGGAGCGCGGTGGGCGTAACAAGGTGAAATGGTTATCGGATGACATGTTTGAGATGTCGTGGTTCAACGGACGGGGTGTGGCTACCGAGGTGTGGAAGCGTGTGGAAAACGATGATTTGGAACAGCAGGTGCTTCGCGTGCTGAAGCCGATGTTCCTGCGTGTGGAAGGTTTGTCTGTGGCAGATATGTATGCTGCCGACAAGGTGTATGAGAAAGCCGATGTCCCTCCGCAATATCCCGGGGGAATAAACGCCCTGATGGAATATATGTCATCTAATATCCACTATCCTGCGGCTTGTGTCAAGGAAAAAGTCGAAGGCAGGGTGATGGTTTCTTTCGTGGTGGACAAGGATGGCAACGTGACGCGCCCGAAAGTGGTGAAAAGTCCAGATGTGCGCCTGAGTGCGGAAGCCGTGCGGGTCATCATGGCCATGACGAAGTGGAAACCTGCACGGTTGGACGGCAAGCCGGTATCCATGAAAGTTACCGCTCCCATCATGTTTGCATTAAAAGGAAAGAAGAAATGAGGGTTGGAGGAGTCGGTATAGGAATCTGAAAGTCCTGGTTTGCAGCGGGGTTGCAACCTAAGAAAAAGGGAAAGGCGTGTCGCTCTTTCCCTTTTTTGTGTCTTGTTTCCATGAGGGTTTCCCTGTATAGATACCCGTAGGTTTAGCGTGCCGCACGGTAGATGTGCTCCATGTCCTCGCGGTTCAATACTTTGAAGCCGCCGATGGTATGGGTACCATCATAACTGCATTTACGGGACATCTCGTGAATTTCCTCGTCTGTGATTTCGCGTCCGATGAGTTTGTGTATGCTAGTAGGCATGCCGATGGCCCGGAAGAAGCGTTCCAATGCTTCGATGCCGGCCAAGGCTGTTTCTTCTGCTGACTTGAAGTTGTTTTGTATTCCCATGGCATTGACGGCGAATTGTGCGAAACGGGTGGGATTTTCAAGGTAGACGTAACGCGCCCAACTGCCCCATACGGCAGCCAGGCCTGCGCCGTGGGTTACATCGAACATGCCGCTGAGTTCGTGTTCCAGAAAGTGCGTGGCCCAGTCAGAAGTGGTACCGCAACCGGTCAAACCGTTGTGAGAAAGGCTGCTTGCCCACATGATTTGGGCGCGATGCAGGTAGTTGTCCGGTTGTTGCAGTACTTTGAACGCGCTATCTTGTACGGTGCGGATGAGGCTTTCGGCAATGGAGTCGGTTACGGTCATGTCATCATCGTGGGAGAAGTAGCGTTCCAACGTGTGCATGATGATATCTACTACGCCGGCTGCCGTTTGATAGGGAGGCAATGTAAAGGTGCGCTCTGGGTTCATTACGGCAAACTTGCAACGGAGCTTATCGCTGCCGTAGTCTTTTTTCAGGTCGCCGTCTTCGTTGGTAATGACTGTGGCGTCGCTCATTTCGCTACCTGCTGCCGGGAGGGTGAGCACGGCTCCCAAGGGGAGGCAGGTATCCGCCTCGGCTTTATGGGTGAAAAAATCCCAAACGTCTCCTTCGTAGGTTACTCCCATGGAGATGGCTTTGGCGGAATCGATTACGCTGCCGCCGCCGATAGCCAAGATGAAATCTACACCCTCGGCACGGCATAAATTGATGCCCTCGTGTACTTTTGAGAGACGTGGGTTGGGCACGACTCCTCCCAACTTCACATAAGGGAGATGTTCGGCTTCAAGTGCATGGCATACAGCGTCTAACAGTCCGGAACGTTCTGCGCTTTTGCCTCCGTAATGTACCAATACTTTTGTTCCGCCGTATTGTTTTACCAATCGGCCTGCCGCCTGTTCCGCTTTTCTTCCGAAAGCGACCTGCGTAGGGGCGTAGTAATTGAAATCTTTCATTGTCTTTTGCTTTTATGTTTTTTCTTGGGCAGATTTGTAATTTTCGTTTTTATCAGGGATGCCTTGACTATACCTGGCAATCCGTGTACAAATAGCGTTTGATGCTTTTCTTAGGGGTTTTCTCGAATTCCTCTTGGAAGATTTTGATACCGGAAAGTTGGGCATATCCGGGCAGCATACTATTCAGTTCTGTCCGGTTTTGTTCCATGACATTGGCCAAATCCGAGTCTTGTAAACCTAAATTGTGCGCTTCTTCAAAGTCCGGATACACCAATCCATAAAGTTTTTCTCCTTTTTGGATGACGATGCTTTCGTTGACCAAAGTCAGGTTGTTCAGCAAATCTTCAATTTCTTCCGGATAGATATTTTGTCCGCTGGCACCTAAAAGCATGTTTTTGCTTCTGCCTTTGATGAAAAGGTTGCCATTTTCGTCCATGATACCGAGGTCGCCTGTACGATACCAACCGTCTCGAAATGCTTCCTGGGTTGCTTCTTCGTTTTTATAGTATCCCAACATGACATTGGCGCCTCGGGTGAGGATTTCTCCTACGGTGTGTTGCGGGTCATTGCTGTCAATCTTGATTTCCATACGTGGAGCCGCCTTGCCGCAAGAACCGGGTGCGAAAATATTCCAGTCTGCGTATGAGATAATCGGGGCGCACTCCGTGGTGCCGTAGCCCACAGTGTAATTGAAACCAATGTCGTGAAGCAGCATTTCTATTTCATGATTGAAAGCTGCCCCGCCTATGATGATTTCATAGAAATTTCCTCCAAACGCCGCTTTGAGCTGTTCGCAGATTTTGTCTTTGATCTTTTGACGGACTAATGGGACTTTCAATAGCATCTTTACGGTTGTACCCTGGATTTTAGGAAGAACCGCCTTGCGGATAATCTTTTCTATGATTAAGGGGACGGCGATAATGATACGCGGCTTCAACTCGGCAAATGCCGCAAAAAGAACATTGGGGGACGGGTTCTTGGTCAGGAAGTAAATGTGGCATCCCGTGCAAAACTCAAAGATAAATTCAAAAGCCATCCCGTACATGTGAGCCATGGGCAACATGGAAATCACGTTATCCCCGGTTTTCATGTGCGGACTTAATACTTCCTTGGCAAATTCCAGATTGGACCAAAGGGCACGATAGGGAATCATTACACCTTTCGAACGGCTTGTCGTGCCTGAAGTATAGTTGATGACAGCCAGTTCTTCCGGTGCTCCTTTATAATATGATATATGGTGTTTGCGGAAGTTCATGGGGTAGCGTTCGCCGAACAACTGGTTCAGATGTTCCCGTGCATACGCGACTTTTTGCGTGCGACCTACAAGGAGTGAATAATCTGCAATGTTGATGATCCCTTCCAGATTCGGCATTTCATTGGCATCGAGATTCTTCCATACCAGATCACCTACGAAAAGTAGTTTGGCTTCACTGTGGTTCACAATGTTATGAACCTGGTCGGCTTTGAATTCGTGCAAGATAGGCACGGCCACAGCCCCGTATGTCAGCGTCGCAAAAAATACGGCTCCCCAATGGGCACTGTTCCGTCCGCAAAGGGCTATCTTGTCTCCCGGTTTTACGTTGCTGTATTCAAAGATAATGTGAAGTTTCTCTATGATTCGGGCTATATCTTTATATTGAAAGGTTTCTCCTTTATAATCAGACAAAGCATCAAGATCCCAGTTGTCCTTGATGCTTTGTTCTATTTGTTCGTTAAAACTAAGTTTTTCCATTGCACAATTCTTTTTATTTTGTGCAAAACTAAGGAGAAAAAACGATTAAAGCAAGAATAATATGCTTTTAATACACTCTTTCACCAAATATTTTACTTCCCACGCGGATAAGCGTACTACCTTCCTCTATTGCAATGGGATAATCATGGCTCATGCCCCATGAACATTCTTTGAAATAGGGAGCATTTGCAAAAGCTCCGGTTTTCAGTTCCTTGAACAGTTCGTATGCCAGATGGAATTCAGATCGTACTTGTTCCATATCGTCCGTATTGGAAGCCATGCACATCAAGCCGCAAATTTGGACATGTGCCAGCTTTTTCCATTCTTCATCCGCTATCAACGTGCGGCATTCGTCCGGTGTGAAACCGAATTTGGTTTCTTCCTTGGCCACGTGAAGTTGAAGTAAACAGGGTATCACCCGTCCGGACTTTTCTCCTTGTTTATCTACCTCAAGAAGTAGTTTCATGGAATCTACCGCATGTATCATGGCTACGTATGGAGCGATATACTTCACTTTATTGGTTTGCAAGTGTCCGATAAAGTGCCACTCGATGTCTTTGGGGAGGTTATCGTATTTACGGCGAAGCTCTTGTACATGGCTTTCGCCGAAGACGCGTTGCCCGGCAGCATATGCCTCCTCAATGCGGCTTTCGGGATGGTATTTGGACACGGCCACTAACCGGACACCGCAGGGAAGCGAGGCCGTGATACGTTTTATTTCGTCCTGAATCTGTGACATGGCGTTATAGTTTCAATGAAACGGGATTATGCTTCGGGGAATTCCGGTTTCTCGTCCACTTCGGTTTTGTAATGGAACACGTCCATAATAGGCGTTTCTGCAATAGAGGCGATTTCGTAGTCGGCCATGGTGCTTTCCATTCCTTTGTCAAGGCGTTTTACGGCATCGCGCAGATCCGAAGCTTGTATCAGCATGTTTTGGTTGCTTTTCTTTTCCGCCCCGCTTTTTTCATCAAGGGTGATGAAAGCCACTTTGGCTTTGAACCAACGGTCGGCTGCATCTTCGTCCGTTTCGAACAATTCGGCGTATTTGGCCCGTTTGATGTCTGTCACTTGAAATTCGCCGGACATGAACGGTTCTATTTCTTCTATAAAACGTCTTTCGGCTTCAGTGAAGCTCAGGGCATCTACCAGATAGGGTTCCGTGACTTTCTTGACCAAGCCGTTTTCTAATGTTTTTTCGTATCTTACCTTGCATTCAAACCATTCGTTCATCATAATTGTAATCTTTGTTTGTAGAGTTTAAAAACAACGCAAAGTTACACGATAATTCTTAATTCCATGCAGTTCCTTCCGGAAAAATTTTATTCCTCTCACGGTCCTCCCAATCGTTTTCAGAAAAATGGCTTCATCTTTCAGGTTGTATGGTAAGTTTTTGTCATACAGTATATTATGGAATGAAAGACAAGAACGGTATCTTTCAGCTTCCTTTCATGGCGGAAAGCTGCAAAAAGTTCTCAGCCGAATGAATTTTTGATCTGCGCCAAACGGTTTTTCAATCTCAGTCGAACGATTTTTCGTTCTCAGCAGATTGAAATGAAGCATGGCTGAAAGATGGCTGAAGTATCTTTCAGCCTGTAATCTTAACATAATGAATGCTTTAGTGCTCGAACTGAAAGATGAAGGGGCTTTTTACAAAATCCCAGTGTAGGAGGTGGGTCATACCTGTACTGGCAATAGTGTTTTTTACCGGCTATTTTATGAAACGGCTTTTTGGGCAAACGGTTATCTCCGTTTTCCAAAAATCCGGCGTATGTTACGTGCTACTCTCATTCCCATCATCACGCCGTCATATACGGCTAACCCTTGGTCTACCATATTCATGAATGAGCCTAATTTGGATGTGGCTTGCGGGGGAGGAGTGAATAGTTTATGGGTAGTTGTTTTAATGTAGTCCGCACTTTCTTTTATTTGGCTTTTTACTTCAGCCTTACGAGTACGGATTTCTTGTAAAACATCTTCGGTATGGTGGGAAGGAATCTTATTTGCTGCCATCTTCTTTAGTAAGGATTAGTTTGGTCATGAAACGTGCCATGGGCTGAATGACCATGCGGTTTCGGTTTAAATAGAATATGACGGTCAGTAACAGGATGAAAGCGGAAATGAGGCCGAATCCGAGTGAAAGGCTTCCTAATACATCTCCTAAGTAATAGGCTAATGCGAAGGTGAGAAAAAGCAAAACGATAGAACCTAATAATAACAAGACGGTTACAATCAGAATGGCCGAAAGAATGACCGTCATTTTCTCTGTGGCATCCAATTTGACAAACTCTTTCTGGAGCTCAAGATATTTCTTAAACTCCAGTAAGAGTTTGCCTATACTTTCTATGTTTTTACTGTTTGAAAACATAAAATGTCATTTACACTTCTTCGGCGGATTTGATTTCATCTGCAATTTCGTCTACGAGAGAATCCATCTCTTTGCGGTTGAGTTTGATGCCGCGTTTACGCAATGCTTCTGCTATTTTATCACGAGTTTCAGTTCCTTTTTCCGGAGCAAACAAAATTCCTACTGCTGCACCTACGGCTGCGCCGCCAATGAATGCTGCTAAAAAACTTAATGCTTTCATATTATTTCTATTTTATTTGAGTTGATTACATTCACAAAGTTATAAATTCTCTTGATATAATCCTCATGTTTATCACTTTTTTTTGATTATTTTTTTTGCCTTGTTGATTTAACCTTTTTTTTGTGCCAGTCCTTTTACCATATATAAATAATGTGTACCTTTGTCTTTTGATGTGGATGTTATATCCCGTGAAAATACCAGTGACATCGACAGTATGGTTTTAGAGAATCATTTAACTAAAAAATAAGTAGAAGAAGTATGAAAAAGTTTTTTGTGATGGGACTTGGGTTGAGTGCGGCTTTTGCAATGACCTCTTGCAAGTCTTCCGAGAGCGCATACAAAAAGGCGTATGAAAAGGCAAAGCAGCAGCAGGTTGTTGCTACAGAGCAGGAGCCGACCCAGACGCAGACGACCACCCAAGTGGAAGTGACACCTGTCACTCCCTCGACAACAACCTCCACGGCCGCTAATGCAGATGTAAATACGGTTCGTGTGCAGAGTGAGAATGTGACGGTGGTTTCCGGAAACGGTTTGAAAGCTTATAGCGTAGTTTGCGGAAGTTTCAGCCTGAAAGCCAATGCCGAAGGTTTGCAGAAGACATTGTCGAATGCGGGTTATAATGCGCAGATAGCCTACAACGAAGCAAAGAACATGTATCGGGTGGTGGCTTCTACTTACGATGAAAAGGCTGCTGCCGTGCAGTCGCGTAATACTTTGCGCGGCACTTATCCTGACGCATGGTTGCTTTTGTCTAAATGATAGATTTAGAATAATATATAGTTTATACAACACACGGGAGCGAGTTTTCATTTGCTCCCGTGCATCGTATAGAGAAGCCTGTTTTGGTTATTAAGAATTATTTGTTTTTATACCGGCGTTTTTTTCGTCTGTTTTCATTAATTTTGCAACTTATATGGGAAGGGTTTTAGCTATTGATTACGGGAAAAAACGTACTGGAGTTGCTGTGACGGATCCGTTGCAGTTGATTGCAAACGGGTTGACAACGGTTTCTACCTCGTCTGTCATGGATTTTATTGTGTCTTATGTTCAGCAGGAACATGTGGAACGGATTGTGGTAGGCCAACCAAAACAAGCCAATGGGGAAGATTCTGAAAATATGGGCAGGATAAATTCTTTTGTGCGGCGTTTGCATAAACGCTTGCCGGAGATTCCGGTTGAATTTTTCGATGAACGTTATACTTCCGTGTTGGCCCATCAGGCTATGTTGCAAGGAGGTTTAAGGAAGAAAGCCCGGCAAAACAAAGCTTTGGTGGATGAAATCAGTGCGACGATTATCCTGCAAGGTTGGATGGAATCCCGTATGATGCTGAAAAAATAATAATATACAAAATAATATGGTATTACCAATTTATACTTTTGGCCAACCCGTTCTGAGAAAGGTGGCCGAAGATATTACACCGGACTATCCGGAGTTGAAAACTTTGATAGACAATATGTACGAAACTTTGGAGCGGTCTGAGGGAATTGGGTTGGCAGCTCCCCAAATCGGCTTGTCCATTCGCCTGGTGGTGATTAATTTGGACTTGATTTCCGATGACCTGCCCGAATATAAGGGGTTCGTTCATGCATTTATCAATCCTCACATCTTGGAGTATGATGATGCGGAAACGGATTCGATGGAAGAGGGCTGTTTGAGTTTGCCGGGCATCCATGAACCTGTGCGTCGTCCCACACGCATTCGTGTGAGTTACTTAGACGAGGTTTTCCAACCCCATGACGAATGGGTGGAAGGGTATTTGGCCCGTGTCATGCAGCATGAGTTCGACCATCTTGACGGGAAAATGTTTGTGGACCATTTATCTATGTTGCGTAAACAAATGGTGAAAGGAAAACTGGGAAATTTGCTGAAAGGAAATTTCCGTTGTGCTTATAAGGTCAAGACGAAAAAGTAATGAAGAGGAGCAGGAAAGTATATCTTCTTTTCCTTTGGTTTTTTTCCGTGTCGGCGATAGCACAGATTAATACCGACCGGATGATGTTGATGGGGCGTAATGCGCTCTACTATGAGGATTATGTACTTTCCATACGCCGCTTCAATATGGTAATTTCGGCCAAGCCTTATTTGTCGGAGCCATATTTTTACCGTGGATTGGCCAAATTTTATTTGGAAGATTATACCGGGGCTGAGGAGGATTGCGGGACTGCTATAGACCGCAATCCTTTTTTGCCCGATAATTATCGTTTGCGAGGTTTATGCCGGATCAATCTGAAGCGTTATGACGAAGCCGTTTCGGATTATATGAAGTTGCTTGAAATCGAACCCAAAGACGAGAGCGGATGGCATAATATGACCTTATGTTATTTACAACTCAAGGAGTACGATAAGGCTGTGGAATGTATAGACCGAATGTTAGGTTACTGGCCGCAAAAGGCCTCCTTGTATACTTTAAAGGCACAGACTTATTTCGCCCAAAAGGATACGGTTGCAGCCATGGCAAACATAGGCCGGGCATTGGAAATCAATCCATACGAGGGGCAGGCTTGGAGCATGCGTGCGGCGGTCCATGCCGGGCGGGGAGAATATAAGTTGGCCGAAGAGGCTTTGGATAAGACCATACAGCAGATGCCCCGCGAGGCCGGACATTATATCAACCGTGCGTTGGCGCGTTATCATCAGCGTAATTTACGTGGGGCGATGACGGACTATGATACGGCATTGGAAATGGACTCCACTAATTACATCGGGCATTTCAACCGTGGTTTGCTCCGGGCCCAAGTGGGAGATGATAACCGGGCCATAGAGGATTTCAATTTCGTGTTGAAGTTGGAACCGGATAATATGATTGCGTTGTTTAACCGTGCGTTGATGTTGAACAATACAGGAGATTATCGGGGAGCTATCCGGGATATAAATGCCGTCATCAAAGAGTTTCCTAATTTCTTGGCCGGCTATCAGTTGCGGGCAGAGGTGCGCCGGAAGATGGGCGATACCAGAGGTGCCGAACTGGATGAATTCAAGGTATTGAAAGCCCAGATGGACCAACGTTACGGTGGAAAGAAACCGCAGAATACGAAGCAGACTCGAAAAGTGAGCGACCGCACGATGGAAGATTATAACAAACTGGTGGAGGCTGATACTTCGGAAGATGAATCGCCGACGTATGAAAGCGAATATCGTGGCAAAGTGCAGAACCGCAGGACGGAATTGGCTCCGGAACCGGCTTTGGTCCTGACCTATTATACTGGGCAGAGTGATTTTCAACGCAAGATGTACAATAAGGAACTCGAACGTCTGAATCGTTTGGGCGTTTTGCCGGCACGTCTGGTGTTGACTCACGACGAAGTGTCGTTGGATGAAGCCCGTATACAAAAGCATTTTTCTTCCATTCAGGCTCTTTCCGACAAGATTGCCCGGCAGCCGGACAATACATTATTATATTTGGCCCGTTCCATAGACGAATATCTTGTACAAGACTTCGAGAAAGCATTGGCAGATATTGACCATGCTATTAAATTGGATAGTTCTTATCTGCTTGCTTATTATATGAGAGTGCAGATTAGAATGAAAAATCAGGAAGTCCGGATGGCAGAAAAATCTGAAACTCCTTCTAAGGGAGAGGCGAAATGGACGTTCGACACTTCCCGTTCCGAATATCAGGCAGCATTGGATGATTGTGACCGGATATTGGCTCGGGAACCAGATTTTGCCGGTTGCTATTATAATAAAGGTAATATCTACATGCAGCTGAAGTTATGGCCGGAAGCCATTAAGGCCTACACGCAGGCCATTAAGCTTCATGCGGATTATGCCGAAGCTTACTACAACCGGGGGGTGGCTTATATCCTTTCGGGCGACTACGCTTCCGGCATTCCCGATTTGAGCCGGGCCGGAGAGATGGGCTTATATAAGGCTTATAATTTGATTAAAAGGTATAGGGATAAGGCTGCTACTAAGGTGGAATAAGCTAAAAAACAGCCACTTTTTTGATAGATTGTGCCACTGTCTCATGAAAAATAGCTAATTTTGCAACTTTGAAAACGGACAATACGTATAATTATGATAAAGATAACTTTTCCTGACGGCTCTGTGCGTGAATACGAGGCCGGTGTGACAGGTTTACAAATTGCTGAGAGTATTTCTTCCAGACTGGCACAGGACGTGCTGGCTTGCGGAGTGAATGGTGAGACGGTCGAGCTGAACCGTCCGATTAACGAAGATGCTTCCGTGATGCTTTACAAGTGGGAGGACGCAGAGGGAAAGCATGCTTTCTGGCATACTTCCGCTCACCTGATGGCTGAGGCTATGCAGGAACTTTATCCGGGTATGCAGTTCGGTATCGGTCCGGCCATAGAAAACGGTTTTTATTACGATGTGATGCCTCCTGCAGGTACGGTTATCCGTGAAAGCGACTTTGCCGGTATTGAAAAGAAGATGTTGGAGTTGGCACAACGTAAAGAACCGGTCGTGCGGGCTGAAATATCCAAAGCCGGAGCCTTGAAGTTTTTCGGTGAGCGCGGCCAGACGTACAAGAACGAATTGATAGAAGACTTGGAAGACGGGCATATCTCCACTTACACCCAAGGAGCTTTCACGGACTTGTGCCGAGGTCCGCACTTGATGAATACGGGTGTTATCAAAGCCGTGAAAGTGACGGCTGTATCATCTGCGTATTGGCGCGGAGACGAGAAGCGTCCGCAGATGACCCGCGTGTATGCCATCTCTTTCCCCAAAAAGAAGATGTTGGACGAGTATTTGACGTTGTTGGAAGAAGCCAAGAAACGCGACCATCGTAAGATAGGAAAGGAAATGGAGCTTTTCATGTTCTCCGAACGTGTCGGCAAAGGTCTTCCGATGTGGTTGCCGAAAGGTACGGCTTTGCGCTTGCGTCTGGAAGATTTCCTGAAAAAAATTCAAAAGCGTTACGGTTACCAACAGGTGATGACTCCCCATATCGGTGGTAAGAACCTTTATGTGACATCCGGGCATTATGCCCATTACGGGAAAGATTCTTTCCAACCGATTCATACGCCGGAGGCTGACGAGGAGTATATGCTGAAGCCGATGAACTGTCCGCACCATTGTGAAATTTACGCTTGGAAGCCGCGTTCATATAAAGACTTGCCTTTGCGAATCGCCGAATTCGGAACGGTGTACCGTTATGAGCAGAGCGGAGAGTTGCACGGACTGACACGTGTGCGTTCGTTTACGCAAGACGATGCCCATATCTTCTGCCGCCCGGATCAGGTGAAAGATGAATTCATCCGCGTGATGGAGATCATCCAGATTATTTTTGGTGCATTGAATTTCGATACATTCGAGGCTCAGATTTCTTTGCGCGACCCGAACAACCGTGAGAAGTATATCGGTTCGGACGAGGTTTGGGAAGAAGCAGAAAATGCCATCATCGAAGCTTGCAAGGAGAAAGGCCTGAATGCCAAGGTAGAATATGGCGAGGCTGCATTCTATGGTCCTAAACTCGACTTCATGGTGAAAGATGCCCTCGGACGCCGTTGGCAGTTGGGTACGATACAGGTGGACTACAACTTGCCCGAACGTTTCAAACTGGAATACACGGGCGAGGACAACCAGAAACATCGTCCGGTGATGATACATCGCGCACCGTTCGGTTCCATGGAGCGTTTCTGTGCCGTACTTATCGAGCATACGGCCGGTCATTTCCCCTTGTGGCTGACACCCGACCAGGTGGCTATCCTTCCGATTTCCGAGAAGTTCAACGATTACGCTCAAAAACTTTGCGCGTATTTTGATGAACAAGACGTGCGAGCCATTGTGGACGACCGTAATGAGAAAATCGGACGCAAGATACGTGACAACGAAATGAAGCGCATACCTTACATGCTGATTGTGGGAGAAAAAGAAGCAGCCGACGGTACGGTTTCCGTACGTAAGCAGGGCGAAGGCGACCAGGGAAGCATGAAATTCGAAGATTTTGCAAAGAAAATCAACGAAGAGGTTCGTAATATGACAAATAAATATTAAATTTGCACCCGATTTTTAAAACTCAATAGTCGTAATCGGAAAATAAAAACAGAAGAGAACAACATTTTTGAATGAAGAAAGACAATTTAAAACAGCAATATCGTATCAACGAACAGATACGTGTGCGTGAAGTCCGGATAGTGGGCGATGATGTGGAATCTACGGTTATGCCGACGGCTAAGGCACTGCAAATGGCGGAAGCACAAGGCGTAGACCTCGTGGAAATCTCCCCGAATGCAGTTCCTCCTGTTTGTCGTTTGATAGACTACAGCAAGTTCCTCTACCAACAAAAGAAGCGCCAGAAAGAAATGAAGGCCAAGCAGGTGAAGGTAGACGTAAAGGAAATCCGCTTCGGTCCCCAGACGGACGATCATGACTATAACTTCAAACTGAAGCATGCGCAAGGGTTCCTTTCAGACGGAGACAAGGTGAAAGCCTATGTGTTTTTCAAGGGGCGCAGCATTCTTTTCAAGGAACAAGGTGAAGTCTTGTTGCTTCGTTTCGCCAACGATTTGGAGGAATACGGCAAGGTGGAACAGATGCCGGTGCTTGAAGGGAAGCGCATGACAATCTTCATCGCTCCGAAAAAGCAGGCGCAAGCCAAGAAACAGGCTGAGCCTGTGGCTGAGGCATCAGTGCAGAAAGCGGAACGGAGCCAGCCGAAAGCCAATGCTCCCAAAGAATATAAGGGGCCGCGCGTGGAAGGCGAAGATTGATGAAAAGGGAAGAGTAAGTGCGTAACGCCTTGGTATATGCGTTGCCACACATTGAATAATAATTTAAATATTAAACAAAATGCCAAAAGTAAAGACTAATTCCGGTGCCAAAAAGAGATTCCGTCTTACCGGAACAGGTAAAATCAAGAGACACCACGCTTTTCACCGTCACATCTTGACGAAGAAGACGACGAAGCAGAAAAGAAATCTGGTTCACGATGACATCGTAGTGACAGATAACATGAAGCAGGTTCGTGACCTCCTTTGTCTGCGTTAATTAAAAGTGTAGGTCGTATTAACAAAGTTATTAACCGAATGCTTTAGCCTGAAGTTCATCCATAAACAGACTCATAGGAGAGGGGGATGGCGCTAACATTCAAAAAGATTAAAAATTATGCCAAGATCAGTAAATCATGTTGCTTCAAGAGCAAGAAGAAAGAAAATTTTAGGTTTGACCAGAGGTTACTTCGGTGCACGTAAGAACGTGTGGACCGTAGCCAAGAACACTTGGGAAAAAGGTTTGACTTATGCATATCGTGACCGTAAAAATAAGAAGCGTAACTTCCGTGCCTTGTGGATTCAGCGTATCAACGCTGCTGCCCGTCTGGAAGGCATGTCTTATTCCCAGTTGATGGGTGCATTGCACAAGGCCGGTATCGAAATCAACCGCAAGGTGCTTGCCGATTTGGCCATGAATCATCCCGAGGCATTCAAGGCTGTGGTAGCGAAAGTAAAATAAAAAAGGAAATCTGAGCAGATTTCAAGATAAAAAGGTGTATTGTTTGTCAATACACCTTTTTTTGTTTTACTTTGTATCAATAAATATTATGCTTATTCATCAGTTGGATTAAATTACGATTTCAATGGAAAGAAGAATTAAAGATTATGCTGTTTTGACCTTAAAAGGAATGGCTATGGGAGCGGCCGATGTAGTGCCCGGAGTTTCCGGAGGGACGATTGCTTTCATTGCCGGTATTTATGACGAGCTTATCAATTCCATCAAGAGTATCAACATGCATTCCCTGAAACTGCTGTTTACTGGGAATTTGGCCGGGTTCTGGAAGGCCGTCAATGGAAACTTCCTGTTTGCTTTGCTGTTGGGTATCGCCATCAGCGTGTTTTCTTTGGCCAAGCTGATTACTTATTTGTTAGTCAACGAGCCAGTGTTGGTGTGGTCTTTCTTTTTCGGTTTGGTATTGGCTTCTACATGGTTCGTTTCCAAAGATATTAAGGGATGGAACTGGAAAACCGTGGCAGGGTTTGTGGTTGGGGCAGCTGTGGCCTATTACATCACGGTGGCTACTCCTGCCGAGACGTCCACCAATCTGATGTTCATCTTCCTTTGCGGTGCCATAGCGATATGTGCGATGATACTTCCCGGCATATCCGGCAGCTTCATATTGGTGCTATTGGGGAAATATTTCTATGTCATGGAGGCGGTGAAGACTTTGGACTTGGTCGTTTTGGGGGTCTTTGCCTTCGGCGCAGCCTTGGGTATCACCAGTTTTTCCCGTGTTTTGTCGTATGCTTTGAGGAATTTCCGTAATATTACCTTGTCTGTCCTTTCCGGCTTTATGCTAGGGTCGTTGAATAAAGTGTGGCCTTGGAAAGAAGTAGAGAAATTAGTTTCAGACGGTCATGAGGTGATGATAGAGCATAACGTCGCACCAAATACGGAGGTGGCCGAGGCGGTCGTTCTGATGCTTATCGGGTTTATATTGGTGTATGTGTTGGAAAAGATTTCAGCTAAAAAAGCATAACGGATTGTACGGAGATGTATAAGAAGGATTACTTTTGGCCGTTGGTTGCGTTGTGTGTCGTCTCCCTCTTTTTGTTTTTGGGACAAACGTTTTTCAATACGCGTGGCGAGCCGCGAGAAGCTGTGGTGGCCCTTTCCATGTTGCAGCAGGGAAACTGGGTGCTGCCAGTGAACAATGGGGTTGAGTTGGCTTTCAAGCCTCCTTTCTTCCATTGGTGTATCGCTGCAATTTCTACGGTAGCCGGCACGGTGAATGAATACACCTCTCGTATGCCTTCGGCTTTGGCCTTGTCGGCCATGGTGTTGGTCGGGTATGTGTTCTATGCCAAAAGGCGCGGTGCAGAGGTGGCCTTTATGGCCGCTTTGCTCACATTGACCAATTTCGAGGTGCACCGTGCCGGAGTGGCCTGCCGTGTGGACATGGTGCTGACGGCAATGATGGTCATCGCATTGTACCAACTTTATAAATGGGGAGAGAAAGACCTGAGAGGCGTACCCTGGGTGGCTGTACTCTGCTTGAGTGCGGCTGCCTTGACGAAAGGGCCAGTGGGCATCGTCCTGCCTTGTCTGGTTCCCGCCGTATTCCTGTGGATTAGGGGGAGGAAGCTCCTGCGCATTTTCTTTTCTTTCCTGATGGTGGCCGTGTTGGCCTGCCTGTTGCCGGCCGTATGGTATTGGGCGGCTTACCAACAGGGCGGTGACCATTTCCTTGACCTTGTGTTGGAAGAGAACGTCTATCGTTTTTTGGGAAAGATGACTTACGCCGCACATGAGAATCCGGCTTGGTACAATGTGATGACGGTCGTGGCCGGTTATGTGCCTTATACCTTATTGGGGCTTGTCTCCTTGTTCTTTTTGAGGTACCGGAGACCGCAGGGACAGGTACGTACGTGGTGGTCGCGTTTCGTGGCCTATATCCGTAATATGGACGATACTCGTCTGTATTCGTTGTTGTGCATCGTCATTATTTTCACGTTCTACTGCATTCCGAAGAGCAAACGGAGTGTCTATTTGTTGCCGATATATCCGTTTATAGCTTATTTTCTAGCAGAATATATCATTTATCTGCGCCATCGCCATTTGAATGCCTTACGCGTTTTCGGCAGTATCATGGCCTCATTGGCTGTGCTGTTGCTGTTGGTTTTCGGCGCAGTCCGTATGGGATGGGTGCCCGACTCCCTGTTTGCCGGGCGGCATGCGGCAGAGAATATAGCCTATATGCACGCGTTGGAAGATTTTCCCTTGACGGTATTTGCGGTCTTCGGTGTACTGGTTCCTGTGGCGGCAGCTTGTTGGTATTTCCGTGTCCAACGCCGTAATGCGGCCGACAACGGCATTGTTTACGCTTTTATTGCCGTGGTATTTTCCATTTTCTTTGCGCTCGACGGAGTGTACCAGCCCGTCATCCTGAATGTGAAGTCAGACCGTGCCGTGGCCGAGGAATTACGTCGCATCGTGCCCGAAGGCAGGTTGTATTCTTTCCGTACCGATGTAGTGGAAGGCAATCGCATGCATCCGTTCACGGTAAACTTTTATTTGGGCGACAGGATGGTGCCGTTCGATTGTTTTACGCCGCCATCCGAGGGGTATGTGTTCATGGGAGGTGAGATGGCAGCTCCGTTTCTGGAACGTTACGGTGCGGAGTTCTCGTTGGAAGAAGTGTATGCCTCTAACCATCGTAGTTGTGATGACAAGCGGTATAATATCCTTTACCGTTTCCGCAGGAAACTGGCAGAACCTTAAGAGAGTACCATGATGCAGAGGAAGAAGCTTTTTGTTACGTTCGTCCGTTTTGGCATAGTTGGAGTGTTGGCTACAGCACTCCACTATGGCTTTTATTATCTCCTGCATTTCGTCATGGGAGCCAATGCGGCCTTTACGGTCGGTTTCCTGTTGGGCTTTGTGTTCAATTTTTATATGACTTCTTATTTTACGTTTGGTACGTCGCCTTCTTGGCGGAAACTGTTCGGTATGAGTGGGGCACATGCGTTCAACTACTTGCTGCAAATCGGGTTGTTGAATTTCTTCCTTTGCATGGGGGTAGACAAGGTATGGGCACCTTTTCCCGTATATGCCATTGCGGTTCCCGTGAATTTCATATTGGTACGTTTTGTATTTACATCTAAAAATGAGTGAGACAATGAAACTGGTAATCGTGGTGCCTTGTTATAATGAAGAAGAGGTGTTGGTCGAGACGACCCGCCAACTTTCTTCGGTGGTGGATGAATTGCTTTCGGACGGGAAAATAGGTGAAGGTAAGATACTCTACGTGGATGACGGTTCGCGCGACCGCACTTGGGAACTTATCCGGGGATTTTCCGAAACACATCCGAGTGTGTCTGGGCTGAAGTTGGCGCACAATGTCGGCCATCAACAGGCACTGTGGGCCGGTTTGGAGTGGGCGGCCTCGTATGCGGATGCAGCTGTGTCCATTGATGCCGACCTGCAGGATGACGTGCGTTCCATCGTCAGTATGGTGGATGCCTGGCGCGGGGGGGCCGACATCGTATACGGCGTGCGCCGGGAGCGTGCGACGGATACTTTTTTTAAGAAAAATACGGCCTTGGCTTTCTATAAGTTGATGAATGCCCTAGGAGGGGATGTCGTCTACAATCATGCCGATTTCCGTCTGATGAGCCGCCGCACGTTGCAGGCTTTGATGGCTTATCCCGAAAGGAATCTCTTTTTGCGCGGGATGGTGTCGGCCTTGGGATATCCTTCGGCACGGGTGTATTACGACCGTAAGGAACGTATGGCCGGCGAGTCGAAATACCCCTTGAGCAAGATGCTCAGTTTTGCGTTGGACGGCATCACGTCTTTTTCCGTCCGTCCGTTGCGCTATATCTCCATGCTCGGCTTGTTGTTCATTCTCATTTCTTTGGTAGCGATAGTCTATGGCATCGTGGTGTATGTCGAGGGCAATACCATTCCGGGATGGACCTCCCTTTTGGTTTCCGTATGGTTCATCGGAGGAACCATACTGATGGCCTTGGGCATCATCGGGGAGTATGTGGGCAAGATATACAAAGAGGTGAAGCGGCGGCCGCGTTATTTCGTGGAACAGACTGCAGGAATGCAGGAGCCGCAGGCTTGAAGTTGCGGCTCCATCCGATGTCATGGCTTCCTCAAGGACCTTTGCAACGATTCGTCAACTCCTTAAAATATTGCTTCATATACCTTTATTGATATAAGGCTTTGCCTAAATCTTCCAACCCCGTTTCTCCGGGCAGACCGGGATAGGCTTGTTTCATGGCATCTACGAAAGCCTGTGCCGTCTTGTTTTCCTCAAGCAGCTTTTTCGCCTTTTTCAGGTAAGCAATCTTGAACTCTACCGCATCGCGTGTGGCAGCACCGCCATGTCCGCCGATGAACAGCGTCGCACCTGAAGCCAACGAGTTTTCGGCCTCTGTGATTTCAGCGTCAATGGCAGCCGGGGAAGACACTTGTAAATGGCTGATATGTGCTTTTGCCGGAGTCCAATGAGTGTAATACGCTTTGTTTCCTATCAGAATGCTTGCACCTGGGAAATCCGATGCGGCACCGTGACGGAACTCGAAAGTTACTCCTGCCCAAGTCTTTGTTGCGCCGAAAGCTACTTCCGTAACCTTGCCTGTGGGCATGTCTGTCAGGGCATCCCCGAACGCCTGTGCAAAACCTTTCATCATGCCTCCGTACACTGCGCCTTTCGTGAATTCGGGCATACCTTGGGCCATTACCACGTCATGCTTTCCTGTTCCTCCCACATGATAGTCCGTGATGCGTTTCTCCACGGGCTTTTCCAACTTGGAAAGATAAGTGCCAAATTCAGCCACATTGTCCTTGAACAGTGGTTGTTCCATGGTCACGAGGGCATCTTTGCCCTCAACGATGTAACTTGCATCACCCAACGTGTCGTTGGTGTAATATACATGCAGTTTGTAATTGCCGAGGTCATGTACCTCGAAACGTCCTTTGCTCTGTGCCATAGCTATAATTGTTAAAAAATTGAATAAAATGAATAGTACTTTTTTCATTGCTTTTGATTTTTAATGCGTGTCTGATTGTTTATTACTTACTTATAAGTATTCTCATTCCTTTTATGCTGCAAAATTAGAAAGAGATTATGGGCTATGCAAGTAGGTTCTTGTCCATCAGTTACTTACGTGAAAGTAACTATTGTTGGATATGAGACACTTGCCGATAAAGAATACTTCTAAAAAAGTTTCTTGCTGCTTGAAGGGAATTTGATTACTTTTGTAGAGTAAACAGAAATACATTATATTATGTATAGGACAACGATAGAAGATGCCGTGTTTCCGAACTGTCCAATACGGAATATTTTGGCCAGACTTTGCGACAAATGGTCTCTTTTGGTCATATATACGTTAGACAAGGCAGGTAAGGAAGCCGTACGTTTCAAAGAGTTGCAGCGTGAAATCCCCGACATATCACAAAAGATGCTAACGGTTACCTTGAGGACATTGGAAGATGACGGCTATGTCACCCGTACAGTGTATCCCGAAGTTCCTCCAAGGGTAGAGTATGCGCTGACTGCACGGGCATACACTTTGCTTCCGCATGTCAATGCGCTGATAGCATGGGCTTTGGAAAATAGGGATGCGATTATGGAAGACCGGAGAAAAGCCTGTAAAAAATGAGGCATGCCTATATGCGGAAATAGGGTAGGACGCACTTGCGGTGTTCAGTCCTTTCGACGGATTAGGTAGAAACGGCAATGGGTGGAACTGTCGATTTTTTATGGAAAGGTTACTATCAAAGTGTCTTTCTTAATACCATTTTTTTCTTTCAAAAAGTCAGATTTTCAAGCGTTTCCAGTAGACGGGATTTTGGGGAAACAGAATGATTTGGCGTGGTTTTATTGCATGGTTATTCAAAAATCGCCTTGTTCATACGTTTTTTTTGCATATATTCAAATCGTTTGGCTGAGATTGATTTTTCGTTTGCAGTTGTATACAATTTATTTCTCCGCATGTTGGTGCGGAACTGACTGCAAATAGCCGGAAATCTTTGCGGAAATGCGTCAAAAATCCAGCTTCGGTTGCTGTTTCTTCTCTAAACGGGCGCTTTGTGGGGATGAAAATGAAAAAACAAAATGTACATATAGAAGTGTTTTAGGCTTACGCAAATAGGGAAACATGCGGCGTATGGAAGAAGAACGCCTGTCATAACGTAAGGGAATGAGGATCCGGAGGTGACATGTCGTCTTGGGCATACTGTGGCGAGAATCGCGTACTTTCCTTTAGGCTGGGTTATGGATTCAAATATGCGATTCAGGAGGACATGACTTTTTCTTTTTTGTCAAAGTGTCAAAGCCGAATATGGTATGGGCAAAAAATAGGGGACGCCTTTTGAAAAGTGTCCCCTTTATGGTAAAAGCCGCACCGATGATGTGATGAAAACTCCGAGCTAACAAGATTTGAGCGCCCGTCACCTTTGTAATCCACCGGCAATTAAGCTACCCGAAGGCGTGGCCCGCCATTAGTGAGCGAAGCATTCTCGGTTTTCTGAAATAAATTGATGAGTATCCCAATCTAACCGATGCGGCTCTTTTTTCTATATGACAAAGGTAAGCCATTGTACCCAAAAAAGCAAATAAAATGCCTGTTTTTTTAGATTGGAAATGAAAAGCCCCGCTTCTTTTCCGGAAAGGAGCGGGACTGTCAGGGGGGCGGCTTATTTGAAATGTTCCAGAAGTTTTTCCAGTTCGGTGGTAGAAATGATTTCCACACTGCCGTGTTTCACTTCCGTGGGGTTCCGGATTTCGTCATCGGATATAGGATACCATTTGTGTTGGGACGGGTCGGTACAGCCCGTATAGCTTACTCCCCGGTCGCCATTGAACTTGTCGAAATAGAGGAACCACCCTTTCCCGCCTATCACCGGAAAGACTTCCGGACCTTCGACTTCTATGTAGCGTGATGGCAGTAACGGAGTGGAACCTTCGAAGCGCTGCACGTGCGGGTCGAGGCTTTTCGATGTGGCACAACGGATGGTCTTCTCTCCGTTCCGTTCGTCCTTATAGTAGGCATAGTATGTGCCCCCTTCTTTCAGGATGGTCATGTCGATGGCTGTGAAGCCTGGGTCGAAGTAGACAGCCGGAGTGGAGAAGGTGAGCCAGTCTTTCGTGGTACAGTAATGATGCACCTGCCGGTCGCCGATGCGGGAGGACCAATAGAGGTAGAACGTGCCGGTCTGTTCGTCGTAAGTGAATTCCGGTGCCCAGGCGTTGGGCGATACGGGGCCGCCGTCGTGCCCGTCCATTAGCATGATTTTCCCGTCGTCGGTACGTGTACCGCCGTTGGCGGCTGTCCAGTGGATGAGGTCGTCGGACTCCCAGTGGAACAGGGCGGGATGGTCCCATCCCCAGGTATGTACGAGATGGAATTTGGTTTTACCATTGTGCGTGACACGGTGCAAATAAGGGTCGCGCAGCCAGACGCCGTCGTCGTAAGCATTGAAAACGGGGCGGCTGCCGTTGATGTCCGTCCATGTCTTCCCGTCGCGGCTGTAGGCATAGAACAAATGTTGTGCGCTAGCTTTGAAATAAGACATGAGGTACACGCTGTCGGTGGCCTTGACCTCCGGCATGGCTTGCCGTCCGGGTATGGGGACGACGGTATATTCCTCTACAGGGATGTATTCTGTGTAGCGCAGGCCCGCGTCGATGTATTGCCCTCCGTGGCCTTGGTGGGCATGGATGGCCATGACATTGTCGCTGTTCGGTTTCAGTGTGGCCAACGCTTCCGGGGCGATGGGTTGCGCCACGTAGCGTGTGGTATATCCTTTGACTTCGTATGCTTTGACTCCGTTGAGATAGACTTCGCAGTCGTCATCTTGGTAGAGCCATAGTTGCAAGGCATTGATTTGTTCCTGCGAAAGGTTGCCGATGGAGAAGTGGCGGCGTATGTAGATGTCGGATGTGTTCCATGCGCTCCGCACGAAAGTGTTGGGCGGGCTACCGGCACCGAAACCGGCTTCTCCTTTGTCCCACTGGCTGTCGTCGAACGATGGGGCGTACCAATCGCCGGACGGCGTGACGGTGGTATAACTCCACGCCTCGTCGGACGATGTATCCGCAGCACCGACCACTACTGTCTGGCGTGAGCGGTTGTGTATGGTGCGCAGGATCTCTTCGCGTACGGAAGCCCGTTCCTCCGGGGCTATCTTGAACACCTTGCGGTCGTAAGTAAGCAGTCCGTTCAGTTCTTGTTCCACGTCGCTCGTCTGCGTATATACGGATGCCCAAAGGCCTTGTTCCTGTAAACCTTGCAAGGCGACGGTATAGGCGTTGAACCTTTCGGCCAAAGCCTTGCTGTCCGGCACGGAAGTGTATTCCATGTCGTTGCCTTTCCACAGGTGCCCGTCCACTTTGAGGGTGATGCCCCCGTATTCTCCGCATACGGCTACCCGTTCGTTGAGCGGATTGCTTTGGAGCGAAGGCACGGGATAGCTGTGTTGGTCGATGATGTCGCCCACCTCGAAGTCCACCCATCCGCTTGCTGCGTCGATTAGTCGTGTGCTATCGGTGTTGCGGATGGCTTCCACACCCCGGCGTGTGTGGACGTCGTTGCCTGAAGCGTATTGTCCCCATCCCTCGTTGTAGGCTACCCATACGACGATGCAAGGATGGTTTTTCAGCGTGTTGACGACGCGTGTACACTCATCGTAGAAGTTCTGCCGGATGAAGTCCTGGCTGCCGATGCTGCCGTTTTCGTCGAAGTTCTTGCTAGGCATGTCCTGCCATACGAGCATACCCATTTTGTCATAGTAATAATACCAGCGTGCAGGTTCTACCTTGATATGCTTGCGTATCATGTTCATGCCCAACGATTGTACGGCTTCTATGTCGTAGCGCATCCCTTCGTCTGAAGGAGGAGTAAGCAGGCCGTCCGGCCACCATCCTTGGTCGAGCACACCGAATTGGTACAACGGTTTGTTGTTCAATAGCATGCAGGGATGTCCGTCCACCATACCCCGGCTGATTTTACGCATGCCGAAGTATCCTTTCACCCTGTCGGTCTGCATGCCGTCATGATGCAGGCTGATGTCCAGGTCGTAAAGGTGGGGGGAGCCGGGCGACCACAGTTTGGCTTCCGGTATGCTGAGCGTGTGGGGCGCGTTGACGGACATTCCGGTGAGTTTGGCTACCGTTTTTTGACCATCTTTGACGATGATGTCGGCCGTGGCGGACGTGCAGTCCGACGTGATTGTGAGCGAAATGGTGCCTGCATCGATGTCTGACGTCACATCGTAGCGGCTGATATGCGCAGGGGAGACCGGTTCAATCCATACAGTCTGCCAGATGCCCGTTACCGGGGTGTAGAAGCATCCGCCCGGTTTGAGGGTTTGCTTGCCCAACGGTTGCCCGCCGTGGGTCGTGGGGTCTGTGACGGTTACTTGTATTTCCTGTTCCTCCCCGTCGCGGAGCAACTTTGTGATGTCCATGGAGAACGGGTCGTTGCCGCCGCTGTGGCTCCCGGCTTTTTGTCCGTTGACGTACACGGCACATTTCCAGTCCACCGCCCCGAAATGGAGCAGGATGTGCCGGCCTTTATAGGCTTTGGGAAGTTTGAACGTACGTTGGTATACGAAAGTAGACCGGGCGTTTTCTTCGAAATTCGTATCCATGATGCCGGACAGGGCCGATTCTATGGGAAAGGGAACCAATATCTTTTGGTTAAACTCCGTAGGCGGCAGGTTGTAACTGAGGTCTGCCGACTTCTTCTTGCAGTAATCCCAAGGGCCGTTGAGCGACATCCACTCGCTGCGTTCCATTTGTGGACGCGGATATTCGGTCCATACTTTGTCGGGGTTGATTTTTTCACCCCACTCGCTCATGATGGGAGCTTTTTTCCGAACCCAATCCGCAGCCGTCAGGTTGGCAGCCGCCGTCAAGGCAAGGACGGTGAATAGGTCTTTCAATAGGTTGTGTTTCATAAAATCAAAATATGTTTAAATGACGCACAAATTTAATGGTTCGTGTTACGGTTCATTGTATGTATTTGGGAAAAAGGCCGTTGGAAGTGTTTTTTTGATGCAAAATCACCAATTCGTGACGTAAAAAGGGTCGGTTTTATTTTGTTCTACGCCCTTCATCCCTTATCTTTGTACGAATACTTTTAAAGAGCAAACCCACAAGTTTATGAAACTGCATTTCTCGATAGAATATCTGACGCATTGGGGGGAAGACGTCAGGGTGTCCTTGACGTTGGTCGATGCAAAGGGACGTACCCAGACACAGACTTATCCGTTGGAAACCCGTGATGGCCACAGATGGACGGGAGAAGTGCTCATTACTGACGGACGCATCCGGTCTTTTTATTATCATTATAGTATATATAAGGAAGGCCGTAAGTTCCGGACGGAATGGGGCTTCATACCTCGCCATTTCAGGGTCGACGTTACCCAAACTTATTTGTTCCGGGACAACTGGCAGGATGTCCCCCTCTTGTCCCACCTTTATACATCCGCTTTTACGCAGTGTGTCCGTCCGCATACGGCCGAGACGGAAGAATTGCCGTATTTCAACAGTACATTGATGTTGAAGGTGAGTGCTCCTCAGCTTGAGGAAGGGCAGGCGTTGGCTCTCCTTGGGAACCAACCGGCACTGGGGGAGTGGAATCCGAATTTTGCGTTCCGCATGAAAGAGACGGGGCTGTACGAGTGGAGTGTGACCTTGAGTGCGGCCGGTGTCACTTTTCCCTTGGAATATAAATATGTCGTCATTGATGCGAAGACGGGCGATTTCGTGGCGTGGGAAGGCGGAGAAAACCGTGTGCTGCCGATAAGCGGGGTGGCAAAAGACGAAGTGGCCGTTATCTCGGATCCTCCGTTGCGGATTCGGGGAAACCGTTGGAAAGCGGCCGGTGTGGTCATACCCGTTTTTTCATTGCGCAGCGAAGGCAGTTGCGGGGTGGGGGATTTCGGCGACCTGAAAACCATGGTCGATTGGACGGTGCTTACCGGGATGCGCGTCATCCAGCTGTTGCCCGTGTACGATACGACTATCCATAAGAATTGGATGGACTCTTATCCATATAATAGTATTTCCATTTATGCGCTCCATCCCCAGTATGTCGACCTGCGCCAGTTGCCGAAGCTTGCGGACGAAAAGGAAATGGCGGAATACGAAGAGCGTCGGGCTGCTTTGAATGCTTTGCCCCAAGTGGACTACGAGGCGGTAAGTGCCTTGAAGCAAGAGTACCTGCATGCCGTGTTCCGTCGTGAGGGTAAAGAAATGCTGTCCTCCGGACGCTATACGGCTTTTTTCAAGCGTAACGAAGATTGGTTGGTGCCCTATGCGGCGTTTTGCGTGTTGCGCGACCGTTTCGGGACGGCCGATTTCCACGCATGGCCGGAGTATGCGGAATACAGGAGGGAAGACATACGTGCCTTTTGCCGTCCGTCCGCTCCGGCCTATGAGGAAGTTTCTTACTACTATTATGTACAGTTCTGCTTGCATGAACAGTTGTTGGCGGCTTCCGATTATGCCCGTGCGAAGGGAATTATCCTGAAGGGGGACATCCCCATCGGCATCAGTCGCAACAGTGTGGAGGCTTGGGTGGAGCCGTACTACTTTAACTTGGACGGTCAGGCCGGTGCGCCGCCCGATGATTTTTCGGTCAACGGCCAGAACTGGGGCTTTCCTACTTATAATTGGGAAGTCATGCTCGAGGACGGTTGCAGTTGGTGGGTGCGTCGTTTCCGTAAGATGGCCGAGTATTTCAATGCCTATCGTATCGACCACGTGTTGGGATTCTTCCGGATATGGGAGATTCCGTCCGATTCGGTACATGGTTTATTGGGGCATTTCTCTCCTTCGCTTCCGATGAGTGTGGAAGAGATTGAGAGCTATGGGCTTCGGTTCCGGAAAAATTATTTTACACATCCCAATATCAGTGATTGGGTATTGGATAAACTGTTCGGTGAACGTGCCGAGGAAGTGAAGGCCGTTTATCTGGACGCTTTGGGCATGGACTGGTATGCGATGAAGCCCGAGTATGACACTCAACGCAAGGTGGAAGCGGCTTTTGCCGGGAAGACTTCGCCCGAAGATGTGGCTTTGCGCGAGGGGTTATACGCGCTCATCAGCAATGTGCTCTTCATTCCCGACCCGAAGCTGCCGGACAAATATCATCCGCGTATTTCGGCTCGGTGCGATTATCTGTACCAGACATTGAGCGAGGAAGAGAAACGGGCTTTCGATGCCTTATACGAGGATTATTACTACCATCGGCACAACGAGTTCTGGTACGGGCAGGCCATGCGTAAACTGCCCGTTTTGGTGGAAGCGACTCAAATGTTGGTGTGTGCCGAAGATTTGGGCATGGTGCCGGCATGCGTCCCTTGGGTGATGGATGACTTGCGCATCCTGACGCTTGAGATTCAAACCATGCCCAAGAAGTTCGGGCTGAAGTTCGGACGGTTGGAGGAAAATCCTTACCGGAGTGTGGCCACTATATTTACCCATGATATGCCCACCCTTCGCGGATGGTGGGAAGAGGATGCCGTGCGCACGCAACAATATTTCAACGAGGTGTTGCAGAAAGACGGGGAGGCTCCGGCTTCCATACCCGGTTGGTTGTGCGAAGAAGTGGTGGCACGTCATCTTTATTCTCCTTCGATGCTCTGTCTGATTTCGTGGCAGGACTGGATGTCGATAGACGAACGGTTGCGTTATCCCGATGCGGATTTTGAACGTATTAATGTACCTTCCAATCCGCGAAACTACTGGCATTACCGTATGCACCTGACGATAGAGGAATTGATGGGGTGCGACGATTTGAACCGGAAAATCCGTATGCTGATTACGCATAGCGGAAGAGATTGAAAGCTTTTATTCATATTCAAAAATAATTTATGGTATCTGTAGACGGACTGGCCGTGGAATTCGGCGGAACGACTTTGTTTAGTGATATTTCTTTTCAGATTAACGAGAAGGACCGTATTGCCCTGATGGGAAAAAACGGGGCAGGGAAGAGTACATTGTTGAAAATATTGGCCGGGGTGCGGCAACCGACGAGAGGGCGTGTCACGGCTCCTAAGGATTGTGTGATAGCCTATTTGCCACAGCACTTGATGACGGAAGACGGGCGTACGGTATTCGAAGAGGCTTCGATGGCCTTTTCCCATTTGAAGGAGATGGAAAAGGAAATAGAAGCCATGAACCAAGAGCTGGCCATCCGTACGGACTATGAGAGCGAGGATTATATGGCTTTGATAGAGAAGGTGGCCACGATGAGCGAGAAGTTCTATGCCATCGACCTGACCCATTTCGAGGAAGATGTGGAAAAAGCCTTGTTGGGATTAGGATTCGAGCGTTCGGACTTTACGCGTCCCACGAGTGATTTCAGCGGAGGTTGGCGCATGCGCATCGAGTTGGCCAAATTGTTGTTGCAGGATCCTGACGTGCTGCTGTTGGACGAGCCGACCAACCATTTGGACATCGAGAGCATACAGTGGTTGGAGCAGTTCCTGACGGAGAGTGCCCGTGCCGTAGTGGTTATCAGTCACGACCGCAAGTTTGTGGACAATATCACGACGCGTACGATAGAAGTCACGATGGGGCGTATCTACGATTACAAAGTCAATTACAGCAAATACCTGGAACTTCGTAAGGAACGGCGCGAACAGCAAATGAAACAGTATGAAGAGCAACAGAAGATGATTCAGGAAACCAAAGACTATATCGAGCGTTTCAAGGGCACGTACAGTAAAACGTTGCAGGTGCAGAGCCGTGTGAAGATGTTGGAAAAGTTGCAGATTATCGAGGTGGACGAGGAAGATACGTCGGCTTTGAGGCTGAAGTTTCCGCCTTCGCCCCGTAGCGGGAACTACCCGGTGACGATGGAGGATGTGGGTAAGTGTTACGGTGACCACCGTGTGTTCGGTGGTGTCAACCTGACGGTAGAGCGGGGCAACAAGATTGCTTTTGTAGGACGTAACGGTGAGGGTAAGTCCACTCTGGTGAAATGCATCATGGGTGAGATAGAGCACGAAGGCACGCTGACGTTGGGACATAATGTCCAAATCGGTTATTTTGCCCAGAATCAGGCTTCGTTGTTAGACGGAGAACTGACGGTGTTCCAGACGATAGACGATGTGGCCCAAGGGGAAATCCGCACGAAGATACGCGATTTGTTGGGGGCTTTCATGTTCGGAGGAGAGGAAAGCACCAAGAAGGTGAAGGTGCTCTCGGGGGGAGAACGTACACGTCTGGCGTTGCTCAAACTCCTGCTTAACCCGGTCAACCTGTTGATATTGGACGAACCTACCAACCATTTGGACCTGAAGACGAAAGACATTTTGAAGCAAGCCTTGGTGGCGTTTGACGGCACGCTGATTGTGGTGAGCCACGACCGGGACTTCTTGGACGGATTGGTTAGTAAAGTGTACGAATTTGGTCATGGAAAGGTGCGTGAGCACCTGTGTGGCATTTATGAGTTTTTGGAACAGAGAAAATTGGAGAACTTGCAAGAGTTGGAGCGGAAACGTTGATTTTTGCCCCCTTTGCCGATATTTTCCCGTGAATTTCTGGGAGAAAAAAAATAGAATGCTTAATTTTGCCCCAATTTTGGGATTCTGTGTAAAGCAGGGCTTCTGAAAGCGTGTGATTGTAAAACAACTATAATTCTGAAAAGAGGATGAAGAAACAATTCAAAAAGGTCTTGGTTTTGGGTTCCGGAGCGTTGAAAATCGGTCAGGCCGGTGAATTCGATTATTCCGGTTCGCAGGCACTGAAAGCATTGCGCGAAGAAGGTGTCCGTTCTGTGTTGGTTAACCCTAACATCGCTACCATTCAAACTTCCGAAGGAATTGCCGATGAGGTCTATTTCTTGCCGGTCACTCCTTATTTTGTGACGGAAATCATTAAAAAAGAACGTCCCGACGGCATTTTGCTGGCATTCGGAGGCCAGACGGCGTTGAACTGTGGAACGGAACTGTACCGTAACGGAGTGCTGGAGGAATACGGCGTAGAAGTGTTGGGGACTTCAGTGGAAGCCATCATGTACACGGAAGACCGTGACCTTTTCGTGAAGAAACTCGACGAAATCCCGATGAAGACTCCTGTCAGCAAGGCTGTAGAGAATATGGAAGACGCCTTGGCCGCAGCACGTGAGATCGGTTACCCGGTCATGATTCGTTCGGCTTACGCATTAGGTGGTTTGGGTAGCGGCATCTGTCCGGACGAGGAACGTTTCATCGAATTGGCCGGCAGTGCTTTTACCTTCGCACCGCAGGTCTTGGTGGAAGAATCCTTGAAAGGTTGGAAAGAAATCGAGTTCGAGGTCATCCGCGATGCGAACGACCATTGTTTCACCGTAGCCAGTATGGAAAACTTCGACCCGTTGGGCATCCATACGGGCGAGTCCATCGTAGTGGCACCGACTTGTTCGCTGACGGAAGAACAAGTGACGATGTTGCAGGATTTGTCTAAGAAATGTATCCGCCATTTAGGCATCGTAGGCGAATGCAACATCCAATATGCTTTCAATGCCGAGACGAACGATTACCGTGTCATCGAAGTAAATGCCCGCTTGAGCCGTTCTTCGGCGTTGGCTTCCAAGGCCACCGGTTATCCGTTGGCCTTTGTGGCGGCCAAGATTGCCTTGGGATATACGTTGGACCAGATAGGCGAGATGGGCACGCCCAACTCAGCATACGTGGCTCCTTCGTTGGACTACCTGATTTGCAAGATACCACGTTGGGACTTGACGAAATTCGAGGGCGTGTCGCGTCACATCGGTTCGAGCATGAAATCAGTAGGCGAAATCATGTCCATCGGCCGCTCGTTCGAAGAGATTATCCAAAAAGGTTTGCGTATGATAGGCCAGGGGATGCACGGTTTTGTGGGCAATGACCACGTGCATTTCGACCAACTGGACGAAGAACTTTCCAACCCGACGGATTTGCGTATTTTTGCCATGGCACAAGCTTTGGAAGAAGGGTATACCATACAGCGTATTTATGAATTGACGAAGATAGACCCGTGGTTCATCGGCAAGTTGAAGAACATTGTCGATATGAAAAAAGAACTGGAGGGACATGATACGTTGGAGTCCGTTACTCCTGAGTTATTGCGTGAGGCCAAGCGGTTGGGCTTCTCCGATTTCCAGATTGCACGTTTCGTACTTAAATCGAAAGGTACCAACATGGAGAAGGAGAACCTGCAGGTGCGCCAGTACCGTAAGCAACTGGGCATCTTACCGGCTGTGAAGCGCATCAACACGGTGGCATCCGAACATCCGGAACTGACGAACTACCTCTACATGACATACGGCACGGATGGCTACGATGTCAATTATTACAAGAATGACAAGTCAGTCATCGTGTTGGGTTCCGGCGCTTACCGTATCGGTTCTTCCGTGGAATTCGACTGGTGTTCCGTCAACGCGGTACAGACCGCACGCAAGTTGGGCTACAAGTCCATCATGATCAATTATAATCCCGAGACGGTTTCGACGGACTACGACATGTGCGACCGTCTCTACTTCGACGAGTTGTCTTTCGAGCGTGTGCTCGACGTGATCGACTTGGAGCAACCGGGCGGTGTCATCGTGTCCGTGGGCGGACAGATACCGAACAACTTGGCCATGAAACTCCATCGCCAGTCGGTACACATCCTGGGCACGTCCCCTGTGTCTATCGACCGTGCGGAGAACCGCAACAAGTTCTCGGCCATGCTCGACCGCCTCGGCATCGACCAACCGGCTTGGCAGGAGCTGACTAGCTTGGACGACATGAAGGCTTTCATCGACAAGGTGGGTTATCCCGTATTGGTTCGTCCGTCGTACGTGCTTTCCGGTGCGGCCATGAACGTATGCCACAATGAGGAACAGTTGACCCGTTTCTTGGAAATGGCCCGTGAAGTGTCGAAAGAATACCCGGTAGTGGTGTCCCAATTCATGCAGGAGACGAAAGAAGTGGAGTTCGATGCCGTGGCACAGAACGGGGAAGTGGTGGAATACGCCATCTCGGAACATATCGAATATGCCGGTGTGCATTCGGGCGACGCCACATTGGTGTTCCCGGCCCAGCACTTGTATTTTTCGACCATGCGTGCCATCAAGAAAATCAGTAGCCGCATTGCCCGTGAGCTGAACATTTCCGGTCCTTTCAATATCCAGTATTTGGCTAAGGGGAACCAAATCAAGGTCATCGAATGCAACCTCCGTGCGTCCCGCAGTTTCCCCTTCGTGTCGAAGGTGTTGAAGCGCAACTTCATCGAGACCGCCACACGTATCATGTTGGATGCACCGTACGACCGTCCCGACAAGTCGGTGTTCGACATCGACCGTATCGGCGTGAAAGCTTCGCAGTTCTCGTTCGCCCGTTTGCAGAATGCCGACCCCGTGTTGGGCGTGGACATGTCTTCCACCGGAGAAGTCGGTTGTTTGGGGGACGATTTCAATGAGGCTTTGCTGAATGCCTTGATTGCTACGGGCTACAGTGTGCCGAAGAAGGCGGTGATGCTTTCGTCCGGCGCGGTACAGTCCAAGGTAGACCTTTTGGAACCTAGCCGCATGTTGGCCGCCAAGGGATATGACATCTATGCCACGGAGGGCACGGCCCGTTTCTTGAATGACAACGGCGTGAAAGCGATAGCCGTGCACTGGCCCGACGAGCATACGGCTGCCGAGAACAACGTGTTGACGATGATAGCCCAACATAAGTTCGATTTGATTGTCAATATCCCTAAGGATCAGACCAAGCGTGAACTGACGAACGGTTACCGTATCCGTCGCGACGCCATCGACCACAACATACCGTTGATGACGAATGCCCGTTTGGCCAAGGCGTTCATCGAGGCGTTCTGCCAGATGGATATGGAACAGATCCAGATAAAGAGTTGGCAGGAGTATAAATAAGATATAAGATAGAAGAAGCCGCGCTTTTGTCCGTCGGAGGCAGAAGCGCGGCTTTTGTTTTTCAGAGTTCCAGCATCTTTTTTTCCCGTTCCAAGTCTTGGGTATCCAATGACGGGGACGGGACGGTACTGGTCTTGATGAAATCTCCCGGTTGACACGTATAATTATAATAAGGTAGGAGGTCGTCCGGTATTTGTTCTTTGGGAATGATTTCGCCTTTCAGCGCCAAGAAATCGTCCATGTCCGTGCTGTCGGAATGCTTGACGAAGAGAATCCGGCGTGCAATCGGGTTACGGTTGTAGTCGAGACAGAGGTAAAGCCCCTTCAGCATTTTGGGAAAGTCATACATGGGGAGTTGCAGGTAGATGGTAAAAAGAGCCAGTTCCGGGCTCTCACGTTCGTTGAACAGGATGTAGGAACTCGTGTGATTGTTGAATAGCCCCACGCCGGAATGGGTGGTATTGTAGGCACTCATGTGCACCACCCGTACGTATTCGTTGTTTTCGGAAGCCGTGATGAGGTAAGGCTCCACTTTCAGGGCATCGGCAGCCGACGAGAGACTGTAGCTGATATAAATGCCGCTGTAATTATAGGCTTCCTGCGCGGAAACCTGCGATTCTCTGGCCATCATGTCCCAAAAAGGGCTTTTTCTCTTTTCTCCGCCTTGTGGCGGTTCCAGTTCAAAAAGCCTTTCTTTCATGTCTTCCAGATTCCCGAGCAGCCGTTTCTTGGATACGTTGTTCACTTGCGAGAGGGCATAGTCCAAAGCTTCTTCCTCGGCAATGCCTTTCTTTACTTCGCCGATAAAGGTCGGCAGTACGCTGGAGTAGAGCGAAGAGAGCACACTGGCCGCCATTTGCGTATGGTCGGCGATTTCTTTCATCTTCACTCCGTTGTTTCTTAAGTATTCTATGCGTTTGTAAATTTCAAAAAGTTCGTTCATTATACCTTTTATATTGTATTACCGACTGCAAAGTAAATACATTCATGTTATAGTTCCGTTGCATGAATGTTTCATTAATGTTACATAACAATTCGTTGATTTCATGAAAGTTATTAATAATAGAATTTCATTTTTCCGTTTAGGAATACATGATAACTTTGCCGTCGAAAACCAAGAAACGATAGAAAAATGGAGATTATGGAATTGAAGGCAAATCAGAAAAAGACTCTCTCGGATGTGTTGTTCATCTTGTGGGCAGGTGGTGCGGCTTTGTTGTCTTATTCATTGGTATATGCACTTCGCAAGCCTTTCACGGCAGCCACGTTCGACGGGATTGACTTTTTCGGAATGGACTATAAGACGGCCACGAGCATCGTGCAGATTGCGGGTTATTTCCTCTCCAAACTCATCGGAATCAAGGTGATTTCGGAGATGAAAAAAGAGAACAGGCTGAAGTTCATTATCGTCTCTGTGGCTGTGGCCGAATTGTCTTTGGTGTTGTTCGGAGCGTTGCCCCGTCCTTATAATGTCTTTGCCCTGTTCTTCAACGGGTTGTCGTTGGGTTGCATGTGGGGAGTGATATTCAGCTTCTTGGAAGGCCGGAGGGTGACGGACTTATTGGCCAGCCTGATGGGTTTGAGTATCGCCATCAGTTCCGGTACGGCCAAGTCGTTGGGGCTTTTCGTGATGGACGGGCTTCATGTCAGCGAATTCTGGATGCCCGCGTTCATCGGTGCGTTCGCTTTCCCGTTGCTTTCCTTGTTGGGATGGGCGATGACCCGGCTTCCGCATCCTACGAAGGCCGACATGGAATTGCGCACGGAGCGTGTGGCTCTCGACCGCAAGGGACGTTCGGCCCTATTCAAGAGCTTCATGCCCGTGTTGTTGATGCTCTTCTTTGCCAACCTGTTCATTACCGTGTTGCAAGACCTTAAAGAAGACTTCCTCGTGAAAATCATCGATGTGAAGGCGGCAGGGTTGTCTTCGTGGGCTTTTGCCCAAATCGACGCTACGGTCACTTTGGTGATTCTCGTACTGTTCGCGGCCATGTCGATGGTGAAGAGCAACGTCAAGGTTCTCTGCCTTTTGTTGGCCTTGGTTACTTGCGGCTGTGCCGTGTTGAGCAGTGTGGCCTTCCATTACGAGGCTTGGAATTTGCCCGTCACGCTTTGGCTTTTCCTGCAGAGCCTGTGCCTCTATACCGTCTATTTGAGTTTCCAGACTCTCTTCTTCGAGCGTTTCATCGCTTGTTTCAGGATAAAAGGCAACGTGGGTTTCTTCATTATTACGTTGGATTTCATCGGTTATATGGGTACGGTGTTGGTTCTGGTGTTCAAGGAATGTTTCAATCCCGATGTCGACTGGTTGCAATTTTATAACTTTGCGTGCAGTTATGTGGGCATCATTTGCAGTGTGTCCTTTGCCTGCTCTGCGGCTTACATCGTATGGCGTTACCGCCGGGAACGCCACCGTGGCCCGAAGAATTTCGTCTATGCTCCCTCTGCGCCGTTCCCTTGCGAGGGCGAGGAGTATGCCCTTTCCCCGGAAGTGATTAAAAACAGATAAACCATTTAGTTCAAACATAGAAACATGAAAAAAATTGAGTGCATCATTTTAGATTGGGCCGGTACGGCTGTGGATTACGGTTGCTTTGCCCCCGTGGCGGCTTTCATCGAGAGTTTCAACGAGATCGGCGTGCCGGTGACGGCTGCGGAGACCCGTGCTTACATGGGGCTAACCAAGATTGAGGAAATCCGTGCCCTGTTCAACATCGACCGGGTCAAGGCTGCATTCCGCGAGAAGTACGGTCGCGACTACACCGATGAGGACGTGCAGGCCCGTTACGAGGCTTTTCAGCGCGTGTTGTTTGATACCTTGGAGAATTATTCCGAACCGATACCCGGCGTGGTGGATACCGTAGAGGCATTGCGCAGGGCCGATATCAAGATAGCTTCCACCACCGGATATACCAACAAGATGATGGACATCGTGATTCCGGCGGCGGAAAAGGCCGGTTACAAAGTGGACAACTGCGTGACTTCGGACCATCTGCCTGCCGGACGTCCTTATCCTTATATGGTCTACCGGAATATGATAGATTTGGCCGTACCGTCGGTGGATTGCGTGTTGAAGTACGGAGATACGATAGCTGACATCAAAGAAGGAGTGAACGCCAAAGTGTGGACCGTGGGTGTGGTCATGGGAAGCAACGAACTGGCCCTCACGCAGGAGGAAGTGGCTGCCATGTCGGCCGATGAATTGGACGCACGCAAGGCCGAAGTGCGCCGCCGCATGTTGGAAGCCGGTGCCCACTATGTGGTGGACGACATTACGGAACTTCCGGCAGTAATCGAGACTATAAACCAAAAAATGAATTAATACATTAAAAAAAACAAGAATATGAGACCTTATCTTTTGTTGACGCCTGGTCCGTTGACCACTTCAGAAACCGTAAAAGAAGCCATGCTGAGTGACTGGTGCACTTGGGATGAAGATTATAACGTGGGAATCGTGGAAGAAATCCGGAAATCGCTAGTGGAGATGGCCACGAAACATCCGGAAGAGTACACTTCCGTGCTGATGCAGGGTAGCGGTACCTATTGTGTGGAAGCCGTGTTGGGCAGTGCCCTCAAGCCGGGTGACAAGCTGCTTATCTTCAGCAACGGTGCTTACGGCAACCGCATGGGAGTCATTGCCGACCGCCACGGCATTGCCTACGACATGGTGGCTTTCGAGGAGACCATGCAGGTAGACCCCGAAGTGGTGGAGAAGAACCTGTCGCGCCACGGCGATGTGACCCACGTGGCTTTCGTGCACTGCGAGACGACTACGGGTATCCTGAACCCGCTGCCCGATTTGGCCCGTGTGGTCAAGGCGCATGGCAAGAAACTGATTGTGGATGCGATGAGCAGTTTCGGCGGTGTGCCTTTGGATGTGCAGGAACTCGGCATCGATTTCCTCATCAGCAGTGCGAACAAATGTATCCAGGGCGTGCCCGGTTTCGGCTTTATCATCGCCCGCCGCAGTGAACTGAAGGCTTGCAAGGGCGTGTCGCGTTCTTTGTCGCTCGACATCTACGACCAGTGGGAGACGATGGAAAAAGGTCATGGCAAGTGGCGTTTCACCTCGCCTACCCACGTGGTACGCGCCTTCAAGGAAGCCATGGAAGAGCTGAAGGTCGAAGGGGGAGTGGCAGCCCGTTACGCCCGTTACTGCAAGAACCACGAAGTATTGGTAAAGGGCATGGAGTCGCTCGGCTTCAAGGCATTGTTGCCGGCAGCCGTGCAGTCGCCGGTCATCACTTCGTTCCTTTATCCTGAGAAGGACTTCGACTTCAAGGCTTTCTATGCCGAGTTGAAAGCGAAAGGCTTCGTGATATATCCGGGCAAGATTTCCCAGGCCGACACTTTCCGCATCGGGAACATCGGCGACGTATATCCTGAAGATTTCGAGCGTCTGGTTGAGGCCGTGAAGGCTTGCCGTGAGGCTTGATCTCGATAAAATGTGTTGATAAGTGCGCCCGTCGGACAGGATTCCGGCGGGCGTGTTCTTTATGGCCTCGTGAAGGGTGGAACGGGCTTTGCCGGGAGATGCGGGCACATGGTTATGTTCCGGGCGTGAAAACCCAATGGTCGTCGTGGCTTTCATGGGGATTGAAACGGTAGCCTTCCCATTCGAAGGTTTTCAAATCTTCGGGATTTTCAATACGGTTCTTCAGGATGAAACGGGTCATTTCGCCCCGGCACATCTTGGCATAGACCACTACGGTGGACAACCGTCCGCCTTTGTAAGTATAAAAATCCGGGGTAACCACCCGCACTTCCCGGGTGACGCGTGTCCAGTCGAACAAGTTTTTCATTTCCGCACTGGCCAGGTTCACCAATATGCCTCCTTGTTGCCGTATGGTCGAAATGAAAGTGTCCGTCAGTCGTGCGCGCCAATAGGCGAACAGTGTGTGGCCTTCTTCCGGCAGCTTTACGTGCCCTTCCAACCGGTAGTTCCGGATGCGGTCGGCCGGTCGCAACAACCCGTAGAGAAACGAGGTGATGAACAGGTGGCTTTGGGCGTATGTCCAGTCTTCCGTCGTGAAATCTTGTGGCGCGATGTGCTTGAACACCATTCCCGTGTAGGCAGATAAGGCCGGAAGTCCGATTGTCCCTTCATCATGGAACGCACGGAATTGCAGGCCGGTGCGTGCCGCGATTTGAGGATTGACATGTAGCATGCCGGCCAGCTCCCCGGCTGTGAATTCCGTCATGGACAAAGCGATGTGGCGTGCCTCTTCGATGAACAGGGGAGAGGAGGCCGGGGGAAGAACCGTCGGCGTTTTTTCCGTCATCGTTTTGGCGCAAGAGATGAATGTGAGCATTTCCAGAGGGGATTTATGGGTTATGTTGAAATCATTTTGATGGCAAAATTAGGTAAAAATGAATCTTTTTGCTACTTAATTAGTGTTTTTTAGACTTTTAGCTCTGCATGAAAAGGAGCAAATAGGATGGATTTCGGCAGAAAAATGCCATTCTTTCCACTTGATTGCGGTAAAATGTCCGCAGAAAATATGATTTTTATGTGCCGAAATAAAAATCGTTCGGCTGAAAGCGAAAAACGAATCTCAGCCGATTGAATGTGAAAATTCGTAAAAACGATATTTTCGAGGGTTGTAGGAAGGGAAAAGCTGGCCAGAAACGGACTTTTTGTCTCTATTTGGGCGTTTCGGATGTGCAAGCATGGGTTGACAAAGTGCCGCACGGGATGCTTTATGGCTTACAGCCCGACGGGTTTCTTGCCGGAGGAGGAGGGGGATGTCTGCCGTTTTGTCGCTTTTTCCGCGAAAAGCTGTCTTTTGGGTTATGGCATGAGTCGCGAGATTCGCGTGTTTGTGTTTGCTGCGCGGTGGACACCGGAATATGGAAACCGCGAGTGGACACGGTGGACAAAATGACAAAAAGTAAGTTCCCCATTTCCCTTTTTGGAAGCTTGCAGAAAAAGTTCCGGTTTTTCTTTTGTGGTGTTCAAATAAATTTCATATCTTTGTATCAAGTCCCGTAGTGTCGGGATGGTAGAATAGAAGAGAGCGTCTTTTTGGAAATTACTTTGTCGCAATAGAAAATCCCCAAATTCTAAATGAGAACGCAAAGTGATACAACAGATGCTCACGCTTCATGTATATACCCGTGCTTGCATTCCCTGTTTCGTCGGGGGATGTGGGTACGTATATCCATAAGCGTGAGGCTGTTGTTTGGCTGTTTGCGTTTTCACCGGAATGGGGATTCCGCTATTGTGGCAAGCAGTCCGGCAAGCAGCCTCACGCTCCTCTTTAAATCTTGGTAATAAATGTAAACAGTCCGGTGGATGGCTGACGGACGCAATAAAAAAGATGGAGAATATGAAGAAATTTTTTCTCTTGATGATGGCTTGCGGCGCGGCTCTTTGGGGACGTGCGCAGCAAGGGACGGATGTCCTCATGGCAACCCTTCAACACGGGGATGAGGTGAGTGTGTATTACGGTAAAACGGCCTTGGAGGAAGCTTACACGGCTGCTGCGGACAGCGGGGACGTGGTGACGTTGAGTGCGGGGGTGTTTTCTTTTTCTAATCATGAATTTCAAAAATCATTGTCTGTTGTAGGGAATGGTTTTGTGTCAGACATGGAGAACGGGATATATCCTACAATTATTGAAGATGGTCTTTATTTTAAACCTCGGGATGTAGTGGATGATGACGGTGAAATGGTGAAGGAAGGTGTAAAAGTTGATGGAATCCGATTAGAAGGTCTTAAGCTTTCTTATGTATTATTTCAAAGCTCAGGTGTGATTCGGGATTTTCAGATTGTGAAATGTCAGTTAAGCGGCTCTGAACGTCCTCTTCTTTTTGAATCCAGTACGGAGAACTTTGTTTTACGGCAAAGTGTCTGTGATGGTGTGCAATTCGGCGCAGGTAATGGGTGCAACCATCAAAATTTTTATGTTTGTGGCAGTTATGTCGCGGTTATAGATTTTCCTAAAGAGTATTGTACCGTAAATGTTGACCATTCATTGATAAATTCTTTGTATCAAAATGAATTGGTTGGGCTTTCATTAGGCAATAGTATCGTGAAGGCATCTAATATTTCGAGTGGCGTAGTGGCTAATAATTGTGTTTTTATAGATAATACTCCGTACAATCTAATAGGTGCGGGTAATTGGGTGAATTGCAAGCTCGCCGGAATCTTCGAGGAAAGCATGAACGACATGGCATGGGACGGCGTGAAGACATTCAAGCTGAAATATCCCGAAGAGTACGTAGGGACGGACGGCATGCAGGTCGGACTTTACGGTGGTCCTTATCCCTACAACCCTACGCCTTCCATACCCCAAATCAAAGAAAGCCATATCGACACGACTGTGGCCGCCGACGGCAAGCTGAAAGTGAGCGTGACGATAGAGGCACAAACCGAAGACTAACGGGAAATGGAAGTGCGTATGAAAATCTATCATTGGTTACTTCCCGCCCTTTCGCTTTTCCCTGCTTCCGCTGCCGCACAGATGGCCGGTTATGAATACTGGACAGACGGGAACGACACACAGCGTACGTACGTGGAGCAGACACAAGGAAGCGTGGGGATAGAGATAGATGTGGAGGATTTGCGTCCGGGCATACACCGTTTCCATTTCCGTGCATGCGACGCTCAGGGGCGTTGGAGCAGTCCGTTTTGCCGTTATTTCCTTCGTTTGGGAAAAGCGTATGACGGTACCGGCATGGCCACATGCGAACATGCCATAGACGGTGGCGAATGGGCGGAGGCCGCTTTGGTCGACGGCCGTCTCGATTTGGAGCTTCCCGTATCAGGCTTGGTGCCGGGCGTGCACCGTCTTATGCTCCGTTTTGCCGACGAAGCAGGACGTTGGACAGGGATAATGACCCGTAATTTTGTACGTCTCGGGCCGGATTATTCTTCCAATACCCTGCGGAGCTATGAGTGCTGGATAGACGGCGATTATGCCGCACGGGTGGAAGGCACGGCCGAAGGAGGCATGGTGGAACTGGAGTTTCCCACGTCGGATTTGTCCTACGGGCTTCATCGCGTGTCATTTCGTAGCCGGGATGAGGCGGGGCGTTGGAGTGCGCCGTTCTCCCGTTATTTTGTGAAGGCAGAACCTTCTTTGGCCGACAACCGTATAGAAGCCTATGAATATTGGTTCAACAACGGAAAAACCACACGGGTGGAAGTCACCCCTGCCAATCCTTTTGCGGCGGATGATATCTGGCTGGACGTAGAGGGCGTTGTGCCGCATGAGATCCCGGAGGATTACACGGTGGATTGGGAAACATGTACTGCCTATTGCCCGGACGACGTGGTATTCGCCATGCGTTTCGGCGATACCTCCGGACGTTGGACGGAGGCGCGTACCGATACGTTTGCCTATGACGTTCCGGTGGCATTGGATTTCCGCTCCTTGGTTTACGGTGATTCGGCCATGGTCGTGCAGCCCGGTGTTGGCCGGATTTATGCTTACGAAGTCACGGCGCAGGCCGGTGACTCGTTGGTCTGGGGAGCGAATGCCCCTTGCCGGATGGACATCTATGGCGAAAACGGGACACGGCTTTACCGTTTAGGCCAGTCCGTAGGCGCGATGGAGCAGAAGATGGAGGCGGAAACCAACGGGAAACTGTATGCGTTGGCTTACGGCGCATGTGTGGACACCTTGTCTTTGTGGTGCCATAAATTGGTGCCGACCCGTATCTCATGGGTAGAGTCCGGCGTCAAAGTCTTGGTGTCGGAAGGGCATATCCGTGTGGCGCAGGCCGAAGGATGGGATTGTTCGGTTTACCATACGCAAGGATATGTGGTAGAGCGGCGCAAGGGGGTGAAGGTCTCTGAAGATTTCATCCTTCCGCGAGGAATCTATGTGGTTTGCCTGACGTCGAAAGACGGTAATACATATAAGAAAAAAGTAATCGTTCCGTAAACGATTGGCGTTAAGGTGGGTGGACCTGGGCAAGAGTGTTCCGGGTCCGCCTTTATGTATTTTAAGGATAGTTCTTAGGAAAACACTGTTTTTTATCGTACTTTTGTGGCGATCAATCCGAGCTGAAATAAAATGGATGCAATAGCCTTGATAGATAAATATTATGCTGATACCCCCCGTTTGAGGGAACTTCTATGGATTCATAGCCGCCAGGTGGCCGACCGTTGCCTGAAAATTGCAGTACTCCATCCGGAGTTGGGTTTGGATAAGGCATTCTTGGAGGAGGCTGCTTTGTTACATGACATCGGCATTTTGCACACCCATGCTCCCGGTATTTTATGTACGGGAGACGCACTTTATATTTGCCACGGTTATCTCGGGGCGGAGATGCTGCGTGCGGAAGGGTTTCCGCGTCACGCCAGGGTGTGCGAGCGTCATACCGGTGCGGGGCTTTCGCGCGAAGAAATTGCAGCGCAGGGTTTGCCTATACCTGTGCAGGATTATTATCCGGAGACTTTGGAGGAACAGCTCATCTGTTATGCGGATAAATTTTATTCCAAATCCCATCCCGACGGGGAAAAAACACCGGAACAAGCGTTGAAGAGTGTGAGCAAGTATGGCGAGGACGGGGCACGGCGTTTTAGGCATTGGATGGAACTTTTTACGGAAAATCTCGGGCATTAAGCGGATTTTATGTAATTTTGCATCCGCTTACTGGTTTAGAACAAGACTGAATTCGGTTGAAAACAAAAATAGCTATATTCCTTTTGGTGGGTAGTTCATTCTGTATGTTGGCGCAAGGCGGATTGAACGAAGGGCTTTCGTCTTCTTACGTTGAGATAGGAAGAGGGATGTCCGATAGCTTGGTAAAAAATAGTGGAACTGCGGATTCTTTACTAAAAGATACGGTACTCTCCGGTTTGCGTGAGTTGGCGGCGGACAGTGCCGGGCATCTTCCTGACAGTGTCAGGGGAAAGGTTGCCATTCCGGATAGCATCGGGGCAGCGATCACAGACAGCTTACAGGCTGATTCGGTGGCGGAAGATACCGCCAAAGTGAGCAAGTCGGTGCTCGACCAACCTGTGGAATATACGGCATCCGATTCGGTGACCTTCGAGGCCGGACTGGGAAATGCCAACCTGTATGGTAACAGTAAAGTAAATTATACCAATCTGGAGTTGCAGGCCGATTGGATTACGATGAACATGGACAGCAGCATCGTTCATGCCGTAGGACGTCCCGACTCCACGGGAAAAGTGCAGAACCAACCGGTATTCAAGCAAGGAAGCGACCAGTATGAGCCGGAACGTATCAGTTACAATTTCAAGACCCGCAAGGCATTTATTGATAACGTCTACACGAAGCAGGGGGATGGGTTCATGATTAGTGAAGAGTCAAAACGCGATGCTGAGGGCGTGACATACATCCGTCATGGCAAATACACGACATGCAGCGCGAAACATCCTCATTTTTATTTGGCATTGACACGTGCCAAGATGCGTCCGGGGAAGAATGTCATATTCGGTCCTGCCTATTTGGTGGTGGAGGATGTACCTTTGCCGTTAGCCATTCCTTACGGTTTCTTTCCCTTCAGTAAGAAGTATTCTTCCGGGTTCATCATGCCCACGTTCGGTGACGAAAGTATCCGTGGTTTCTATTTGCGTGATGGTGGGTATTATTTTGCCATCAGCGATATGATAGACCTGAAACTTATCGGAGAGATTTATACCAAGGGGTCGTGGGGATTGAGTACGCAATCCAATTACCGTAAGCGTTACCGCTTCAATGGTAATTTCTTCCTGAGCTACCAAAATACGGTGGAAGGAGAGAAAAACATGCCGGATTATTCGAAGTCCACTAGCTTCAAGATTCAATGGACGCATCGTCAGGACGCCAAGGCTAATCCTTCACAAAGTTTCTCTGCCAGTGTGAATTTTGCAACCTCTAACTACGAGCGTAACAATCTGACGAGCATGTACAATCCGGAGAACTACACGCAGAGTACGCGTACGTCGAGTGTGGCTTATTCCAAGACTTTCGAGCGGATAGGGTTGACGCTTTCCAGTTCTTTCAACTTGTCGCAAAGCATCCAGGACTCTTCCCTGTCGATGACTTTGCCGAGCCTTGATATTACTTTGGCGCGTTTCTATCCTTTCAAGCGCAAGAAGGCTGCGGGGAAAGAAAAGTGGTACGAAAAGATTGCTTTAAGCTATACCGGAAGCTTGAGCAACAGCATAGATACGAAAGAAGACTTGTTGTTCAAGTCCAATCTGATTAAAGACTGGCGTAACGGTATGCGTCATAACGTGCCCATCAGTGCGACGTTCAGTTTGTTCAACTATATCAATATCACGCCGGAATTCAGGTTTACCGACCGTATGTACACGCATAAGGTCATGAAAGGATGGGATGAAGAAAACCAACGGGAAGTGAACGACACGATTTGGGGATTCCAGAACGTGTATAATTATGATATGAGCGTATCGGCCACGACCAAACTCTACGGTTTTTACACGCCTTTGTTCGGTAAGAAGATACAGACCATCCGCCATGTCTTCACGCCGACCGTAAGCTTTAATTATGCACCGGATTTCGGTACGTCCCGTTACGGTTATTATGCGTCGTACGTGAAGACGGATAAAGACGGCAATGTATCTACGGTGAGTTATTCTCCTTACAGCGGTAGCCTCTATGGTGTGCCGGGGCGGGGGAAGACCGGAAGCGTGTCGATGGACATATCCAATAACATAGAGATGAAGGTTCGTACGAAGAACGATTCGGTACGGAAAGTCAGCCTTATTGACGAACTGGGAGCGAACCTGAGCTACAACATGGCGGCCGAACGTCAACCGTGGAGTGATTTGTCGATGAGGGTGCGTATCAAGACACCTTGGAACTATACGTTCAGCATGAATGCCCAGTTTGCCACTTATGCATACGAGTTCGACGAAAACGGTAATGTGCGTGTGGGTGACCGTACGGAATGGTCGTACGGGCGTTTTGGACGTTTCCAAGGCATGTCGCAGAACTTGTCTTATACGTTCAACAACGAGACGTTCAGAAAACTTTTCGGATGGGGAAAAGGCCGGGCGGAGTCCGTGGAAGGGACAGATGGCGAGACGGACGAGGAGGAAGCGGGCGACACGAACATAGATCCCGACCGTAAGAAATCGGAGCGGGCCGGAGCCAAAAAGGAGCCTCAGAAGGCCGAGGTGGACGAAGACGGATATTTGAAATTCCAGTTGCCTTGGTCCTTTACCGTATCATACGGTGTGACGATGTCGGAGAATACAAGCGGACGCATTAAGGTAAAGAAGATGCGCTACCCTTATAAGCTGACCCATACGCTGAACTTTTCGGGTAACATCCGTATTTCGGACGGATGGAATCTGACTTATTCCTCGGGATATGACTTCAACTATCACCGTTTGTCCATGACAACGGCTTCAATATCACGTGATTTGCACTGTTTCTCCATGTCGGCTAGCGTGGTGTTGAGTCCTTATACTTCCTATAATTTCACATTCTCAGCCAATGCTTCGGAGTTGGCTGATGTGCTGAAATGGAAAAAACAAAGCAGTTACAGTTCAAATATTGAGTGGTACTGATGTGTGTTTGTTAGAACAGAGTCGGGTAATCCATGCTTCTTTCTTCTTTTTCAGGAAATTCAACGGCTTCTTCCGATGGGCTTTCGGTGAAGTCGATTCGCATCTGTCGGCAGACGTTGGGTTTCAAGGCATACCAACCGCGATTGGCCGTTCCCATGAAAGGCGACGACGGTTTGCAGGACTGTGCCCATAGAAAGAAGCGTACATTTTGATAAACCCTTTCGTATGTCAGTTCCGTATTAAACAGTCCGGCGTGACGGTTGTAGACCTGTTTGGCGATGATGCCTACGGGAAGTCCTTCGCAGCCCTTCGTCTGCAAGATTTCATAAATATCGTTATAAAAAGGGTTTTCCATCTTGCAAAGATAATGATAAATAAGGATACTTTCAATTATTTATTTATCTTTGCTCGTCATTTTAATGAAATAAATATCATGAAGAAAGTAATTGGGTTTTCAGTAGCCTTGGCCGCTGTTTTGTTTGCGGCTTGTGATAATAAGGAGAATTCTTACAATTTTGCACAAATCATTTATCCGAGCGGATACGGCTCTGTGCTTTATGCCGACCAGACCGTTGATTCTTTGAGGTTTGCCACCACTTTCGATTGGTCTATTTCCGTGCCGGCCAACTGGATGCATGTCAATGAAGATTCCATGGCTGGAACTGTACCACAAGGATATTATATGGTGAAAAAGATTGATGTGAAGTTGGATGTAAACAACACAGATACGATTCGTACGGATTACATCTATTTCCATGCCGATGGCAAGACGTTGGTGACAGCCTACACGCAATATCACTATTTGAATATCGAGCGTCCGGTGCGCAGAAACTACCAGTTTACGTTGCAGGATACGGCTCGTCAGGTGCGTGACAGTTTGGTGTTCCAGACTTATGGTGACGACTGGACGTTGGCTTTCAAGGGAGGGGAGCCTGCGTGGGTGCGTTTGGCTGACGGGGCACCCACTTCCGGACGTTCCGGGAAATATACCGTGCATTACCAATTAGACCAGAACACGACGACAGCCGAACGTACGGCCGTGTTGGAACTGAAGAGCCGGGGCGTTTCGACAGACATCCGGATTAAACAGTTAGGGTTGAAAGCCGAAGAAGATTAAATGGTTAGGCAATATATTTTTATCTAATTATCAATATTAATTTGACATGAAAAAACATTTTGTGAACAAGGCTCTTTCTGCGGCTTTGTTAGGATGGGGATTGTGTGCATCCGTTTCGGTCGGAGCCGCAGTCCCTGATTCGGTGTACCTTATGGCCTATAATGTGCATGTGGGCAATGGGTTGAATTTTGCTTGGAGTGCGAACCGGCAGGTGTGGAAGGGGATTGGCCCTGGCCATGCTTTCGTCAAGAGCGATTTCGGAACGTGGGGGGCAGAGAAGAAAATGTACAATCCGAACCTGATGCAGATGCCGGACGGGACATGGCGTTGCGTGTTTCAGGTGAACGATTATGCCAACCAGTTTGCTGTGGCTTATAGTGAAGATTTGGTGAAATGGCGTCCGCAGGATTATCCTTATATGGAAGGGGTGAACAGCTGTATTGCACCGGTTTTGTCTTACGATGCGGCAACGGCTACTTATAAGGTGTTGTTCAAGACCAAGGATGGTGGGGTGTACGAGACCATGTCCAAGGATTTTTATCATTTCAGTAAGCCGCGCAAGGTTGATGCTTCCCTTTATCCTTCGGTAACGAAGCAGGCACTTGTGGACGGGCATCCGGTGAACGGACAAGTATTCAAGGTGTCGTATGCCGGAGTGGAGCGCATGGTACAGGCTGTAGAAAGCGCAGCATATTGGGCAGCACTCAACGGAGAATTGGCGCGAGACAATGAAGTGCGTTTCCAAGGCTTGAAACCTCTTGAAGCCACGATCAAGATAGATGCGGGCCAGACGAAGAAAATCAGTGATAAATTGATCGGTATCTTTTTTGAGGACATCAATTATGCTGCCGACGGCGGTTTGTATGCCGAGTTGGTGCAGAACCGTGATTTTGAATATTCCCAAGCCGATGTCAAGGGGGGAAACAAGGCATGGAAAGCTGATTTTGCCTGGACGTTGGAAGGCAACGGCGGGACGTGGGAGATACGGAAATCCGAGCCTATCCATGAAAACAACCCGAATTATGCCGTCGTGGACGTGAAACAGCCTGGCCAAGTGGCTTTGTTGAATGGCGGTTTCGACGGTATTCCCGTCCGTGAAGGTGAGAAATACGATTTGTCGGTGTTTGCCAAACAGTTGGAGGGAAAAGGCGGAAAGATACGGGTGAGCCTCGTGCAGGACGGTCGGGTGATGGCACAGACCATCCTTAAAGCACCCAAGTCGGATTGGAAGAAAATGACTGCGGTGTTGAAAGCCGATGCCGATGCCGACCACGCGTCCATTAAAGTGGAACCTTTGGGGACGGGCAAGGTGGCTTTGGACATGATTTCGCTTTTCCCGCAACAGACGTTCAAAGGGAGAAAGAACGGTTTGCGGGCCGATTTAGCTCAGGCGTTGGCCGATTTGAAACCGAAGTTCATGCGCTTCCCTGGCGGCTGTGTGGCTCATGGAGACGGTTTGCACAACATTTATAATTGGAAGGAGACGATTGGACCGTTGGAAGCCCGCAAACCTCAACGCAACTTGTGGGGCTACCATCAGACGAAAGGCTTGGGGTATTATGAGTACTTCCAATTCTGCGAGGATATCGGGTGCGAGCCGCTTCCGGTGTTGGCAGCCGGTGTGAGTTGCCAGAACTCGAGCGACTGCGGGCATGGACAGCAGGGAGGTATCCCGATGGACAAGATGCCGGCATACGTGCAAGACGTGTTGGATCTGATTGAGTGGGCCAACGGGGATGCCAAGACTACGAAATGGGGCAAAGTCCGTGCCGAGCAAGGACATCCGGCACCGTTTAACCTGAAGTATATCGGCATCGGCAACGAAGATTTGATTTCCAAAACGTTTGAAGAACGCTATCTGATGATTGTCAAAGCCGTGAAAGAGAAGTATCCTGACATCGTCGTTTGCGGTACGTCAGGACCGTGGTCGGAAGGTAGTGATTACGAGACCGGTTGGCGTTTGGCTAAAGACCATAAGATAGACATGATTGACGAGCATTATTATCAGACGCCCGGTTGGTTCATTTATCATCAGGACTATTATGACCAATACGACCGTAACGGTTCCAAAGTGTATTTGGGCGAATACGCGGCTCATGCTCCCGGCCGTCCCAACAACATAGAGACGGCCTTGTGCGAAGCCTTGCACATTTGCGGCATGGAGCGCAACGGTGATGTGGTGGCCATGAGTTCGTATGCTCCTTTGTTGGCCAAGGATGGACATGTGAATTGGAATCCGGACATGATTTATTTCAATAACAAAGAGGTGAAGCCCACAGTAGGTTACTACGTGCAGAAGCTTTGCGGCAACTATTGCGGCGACGAGTATATCGAAAGCACGCTTTCGGTGAACGAAGGCCGTAGGGGAGTACGCGATCGTCTGGCTGTCAGCACGGTACGCGATACCAAAACTGGAAAGGTGTACATTAAAATGGTGAACCTCCTGAATCATCCCGTGAAAGGGAAACTGGACTTGTCGAGCCTGAAAGACCGTTTCGGCGAGGCGCAGAGTTTGGATGCCCGCCTGCATGTGTTGACCGGCAACTGGGACGACCGCAATGCCCGTCCGAAGGAGAGCGACATCAAGGTGAAACCTGAATTCGACTATGAACTTCCGGCTTATTCGTTCAGCCTGATTGAGATTTAAAGGCTTGTCCGTTAGCATAAAAGAACCTTGCCAAGAGCTGATTTTGCTTTTTGCAAGGTTTTTTTGTATTCTTAAATAAGAAGAATCTGCTCTTCGTTCGTATATATAATAAAGGAAAGATTATAAATCGAATCAAACAGAAAGTATACAATGGTGAAAGAAAGTTTATCAAGAGGTATGTTGCGGGTGGCGATGTGTGGTTGCCTCCTTTGCGGAGGAATCCCGCTAGCGGCACAAACTCAGGAATACCTGTCTGAAGTATGGTCGCCCGATTTGGGCAATGGCATGTACAAGAATCCGGTGATTCATGCGGATTATTCCGACCCCGATGTCTGTGCCGTGGGGAATGATTTCTATCTGACGGCCTCCAGTTTCTCCTGTGTGCCCGGCCTACCCATCCTCCATTCCAAGGATTTGGTGAATTGGAAAGTCGTGAACTATGCCCTGAAGGAGTTGGTCCCGACGGACTTTTACGCTACCGTGCAGCATGGCAGGGGAGTATGGGCACCGAGTATCCGTTACCACGAAGGGGAGTACTATATCTATTGGGGCGACCCGGACTTCGGCGTGTATATGGTCAAGGCGGAAGACCCTGCCGGCGAATGGTCTGAGCCGGTGTTGGTCAAGGCTGCCAAAGGCATTATCGACCCCTGTCCGTTGTGGGACGATGACGGGAAGTGTTATCTGGCTTACGCATGGGCTGGGAGCCGTGCACAAATCAATTCCGTGTTGTGTGTGGCCGAAATGAATGCGGAGGGCACGAAAGTAGTCGGCCCTTCCCGCATCGTGTATGACGGAAATGATGATGTGAACCACACAGCCGAGGGACCTAAGTTTTATAAACGCAACGGTTACTATTACCTGATGTTTCCGGCCGGTGGCGTGCAAATGGGATGGCAGATGGCCGCCCGCAGCCGCAACGTGTACGGGCCGTACGAGGCGCGGCGCGTCATGGAGCAAGGGGATACTCCGGTCAACGGACCCCATCAGGGCGGTTGGGTGCAGACCGCATCCGGCGAAGACTGGTTCGTGCACTTCCAGGATAAAGGATGCTACGGCCGTGTGGCTTGGCTCGAACCCATGACGTGGAAAGACGACTGGCCGGTGGTGGGCGAGGATAAGGACGGTGACGGTTGCGGCAATCCCGTACTGACCTACCGCAAGCCGTCCGTGCCGTCTTCCGTCCGGGTGAATCCGGCCGAAAGCGACGAATTCGACACTACGGAGCTTGGGTTGCAGTGGCAATGGCATTCCAATTATCAGGATTTGTACGGATTTACCACTCCGTACGGTTTTATCCGTTTATATTCTTGGCCGTTATCCGAAAAGTATATAAATTTGTGGGAAGCATCCAATATGTTGCTCCAGAAGTTCCCCGCCGAGACTTTTACGGCCACGACAAAAGTCACGGTGGTGAGCAAGGAAGACGGTCAGGAAGGCGGCCTGATAGTCATGGGATGGGATTATGCGGCACTGACCGTGCGTCGGGAGGGCGACCGTTTCATCCTCATTCAGCGGGTTTGTAAGGATGCAGAGCAAGGCGGGAAGGAATCTGTGGAAAAATTGGCAGGTTTCGAGCCGTCCGAACATCAAACTATCATTTATTCACCCACGGTCAGCCGTTCGGTCTATTTGCGGGTACAAGTAGCCGGAGAAGGGATGTGCCGTTTTGCATACAGTCTCGACGGTCAGACGTTTACTCCCTGTGGCAAGCCGTTCAAAGCCCGTCAGGGCAAGTGGATAGGCGCAAAGGTGGGCTTCGTATGCGTGGAGCCGCATGCCGAACCTGCGGTCAACCGGGGGTGGATGGATGTAGACTGGTTCCGGGTTACTCCGTAAACGGGAAAAACACTCATTTTAAAATATAAAAACAACATGAAAAAACAAACATCTATGCTTGCGGTCCTTCCCGTTCTGTTCGGGTTCTTTGTGATGGGCTTTTGTGACATTGTCGGTATTTCGTCGGATTATGCGCGCGAAGCGTTCGGTTGGAGCCATACCATGGCCGGTTTCGTGCCTTCGATGGTTTTCATCTGGTTCCTTTTTTTTAGCATACCGGTGGGTATCAAAATGAATGCATGGGGACGTAAGAATACCGTCATGCTCAGTATGGCGGTCACGCTTGTGGGCATGCTCATTCCGTTGTTGAGGACTGATTGGGCATGTCTTGCGGGATATGCCCTGTTGGGTATCGGCAACACCATCCTGCAAGTGTCGCTTAATCCTTTATTGAATAATGTGGTGACCGACCAGAAACTGTTAACCAGTAGTCTGACTGCCGGGCAAGTTGTTAAGGCTGTTTCTTCGTTCTGCGGCCCGTTCATCATGCTTTTTGCCGTGAACATGTTGGGCGGTGGCGACAAGGACAACTGGTATCTGGCTTTCCCCGTGCTCGGAGCCATTACGTTAGTGTCCGCCCTTTGGCTTTACTTCACGCCCATACCCCATGAGAAAAGGGAAGACAGCGGCGTGACGATGGGGAAGGTGTGGGGCTTGCTGTCCGACCGTACCATCCTGTTGCTCTTTCTGGGTATCTTCTTCGTAGTGGGTATCGACGTGGCCACGAACTTCATCAGTTCGAAAGTCATGATAACCCGTTTCGGTTGGGATACATCGGATGCCGGTGTGGCTCCTCAAGTGTACTTCATTTGCCGTACGGCGGGGGCGTTCCTCGGCGTGTTCTTCATGACCAAGATTTCCGAGATGAAGTATTTCCGTATCAATATTCTGGCCGCTATTGCCGCCATCCTGGTGTTGGCTTTCTATGAAGATGCCACGGTGAATCTGATTTGCGTGGGCGGCATCGGATTCTTCTGCTCCTGCATTTTCTCCATCATCTACTCCATGGCCGTACAGCGCATGCCGGAGAAAGCCAATCTGATTTCCGGTCTGATGATTACGGCGGTGGCCGGTGGCGGTGCGGTGACCCCGTTGATTGGTGCGGCTACGGACGCGGCCGGTATCACAGCCGGTGTGTGCGTGCTGCTGATTTGTGCATTCTATCTCACTTTCTGCGCATACGGCGTGAAGAGTACACGATAGGGATTTTTAGAATGATAACAATGAAACGGATAAACTATAAAATAGGATTTGTATTGCTGTTGGAATTGTGCTGCCGTCTGGTGGCGGCCCAACAGCGGGTCGATGTAGAGAAAGACTTGCAATACTGTCATCGTCAGGTGGCACGTGCACTGGCAGGTTTGAAGAAAGACGGCGGATGGGATTATACCCGGATGCCGCGTAACATTCTTGCGGAAGACTTGAAGGAGGGTCGGACAGAGTGGAATTGTCGTCCGGCTACACCCGAAGAATGGTGCGGCGGTTTTTGGCCGGGCGTGTTGTGGTATGACTATGAATATGGGGGCGAGGCTTACATCGGACGTCAGGCCCGGAACTATACGGCCTCACTGGCTTATTTGGCCGACCGTGACCCGTACGACCATGATTTGGGCTTTCTGGTGTATTGCAGTTTCGGCAACGGGATGCGCATCGCGCCTTGTGCATCCTATCGGGATGTCATTGTAGGCACGGCCAATCAGTTGGCCAAACTCTTCAACCCCCGGATAGGTACCATTCTGAGTTGGCCGCGTGAGGTCGAAAAACAAGGATGGCCGCACAATACCATCATGGACAATATGATTAACTTGGAGATGCTTTTCTGGGCTTCCCGTAACGGTGGCGGACAAAACTTGTACGACGTCGCTGTGCGTCATGCCGAGACGACCATGAACAACCATTTCCGCAAGGACGGTTCTTGCTATCATGTGGCGGTCTACGACACGGTGAGCGGTAAGTTGATAAAAGGTGTCACGCATCAGGGGTATTCGGACCGGTCGATGTGGGCGAGGGGACAGTCTTGGGCCATTTACGGCTACACGATGGTGTATCGTGAGACCCGTGACCCTCGTTTTCTGGCTTTTGCGCAAAAGGTGACGGATGTGTACCTCAAACGTTTGCCCGAACGCTCGGACGACTGGGTACCGTTGTGGGACTTCGACGACCCGTCGCCATCGGCACCCAAGGATGCTTCGGCAGCCTGTGTGGTGGCTTCCGCTTTGTTGGAACTGAGCGTTTATGTGGATGCCGGGAAAGGACAGCAATATCGCAAGGCGGCAGAAAATATGTTGTCATCCCTGAGCCGGAACTACCAGAGCGGAGAACGTTGCGTGTCTTTCCTGCTTCACAGTACGGGACACCATCCGGCCGGGAGCGAGATAGACGCTTCCATCATCTATGCCGATTACTATTATTATGAGGCCTTGTTGCGCTTGCGCCGGTTGCAGCAAGGACGTCCGGTGTTGGGCATCGGATGATGACTTGAAACTTTCGGGTTTCTCTTTCACTGCCATATTGCGGTCGGGGGAGAGACCCGAAATATTTGTGATATTAGAATTCAATAACTTTAAATTTAATTCCATACGAAATGATGAGACCTATTTGGATGCCTTATGTTGTCGTGGGAGTATTGTTTGCCTGTGGTACAAAAGACAATGTCAACTTTTCTCTTGCTCCTGATTCTAAAGTTGAGATAAGCATACGGGATTTGTCGGTGGATACTTTGTATCTGGATTCCGTTCCTTCTTCTTACATGCTGTTTTCCGGTGTGCACGAAGATTACCTGTATGTGCTCGACCGTCGTCTTTGTCAGTTGTATCGTTTTGAAACATCAGGGAAGTTGCGTGATAAGAAGTTAGGTGTCGGCCATGCCAAAAACGAGACCGATATTATTCGGCCTGATTTGCATGCTTTTCTCAGCGACGGTTCTTTATTTATGAACAATGCCAATGGCGACTATTACACTTACGACGCTGATTTTATCTACAAGGATCGTTTTCGTATCCATTATAACCGCCGGTCGGACTTTACGAAGTCTTGGGAGGAATTATATCCTTCTCCTTATTCGTATATAGATACGGACGGCGAGTGTTGTCGTGCTTACGGACATAGGGTGTTTTATTCCGTGTGCTTGTCCCTTCGGAATGGTAACGATTATTTCGGCCAGACGGAAAACTACTTGAGGCAGGCTGCCAATATTGTCGAAGTTGATTTGGACAAACGGGGATTCGGTCGTTTGTTGGCGGTAGGGTATCCGGACAGTTACCGTGAGCGACCTTTGTCCAAAGCTCTTTTTAATAAGGTTCGTTTTGATGTGGCGGACAATGGCGAATTTTTTGTAACGTATCAGGCGGATTCTTTGATTTACTGTTATGATGAGACTTATCGTCCGGTGGCTTGTTTTGGGGTGGAAGGTACGGGGATGGATAAGGAATATCGTGAATTTGCCACGAAGAAAGAGACCTACGAGAATGCCCGTGAAGAAATGTCTTCCAGAGGGTTTTATAACTGGTTGGAGTGGGTGGACGAAACCGGTGTGCTTTTCCGGTCTTACCAAAAAGGTGATGTAGCGGATGTAGACGGCCTACAGATTTACCGCGACGGCGTGTTGGTGGGTGATGTGGATGTCCCCAAAGGGTTGAGGGTTGCCGGTTACGTGTCTCCCTATTATTATTCCTACGTGATGCCGGACGAAGAAAGGGAAGTTTTGTACGTATATCGTTTCAAGTTTTGAAGTTTCGGTGGCATTGGACATTATATATAGTTGAAATAAAATAATGGTACGAAATGAAGACAATGGTTTGGATGGCCGTGGCAGGTGTGATATGGACTTGTTGGGGCTGCAAAGACGAAAATGGTGTAAAGAAAGGAAAAGACGAACCGTGGGTTGTGGAAATCAAATCCTTCGAGGGAGATGAGTTGAAAGTGTCGGATATTTTGGCACGTATAGATACAGTGGAGTTGTATACGGATGGGAAGGCCATGGCTTCGATAGGAGATTTGTGTTTTCTGGATTCCATGGTCTATATATTGGACGCTTCGAAAGCCGTGTCGGCCTTCAACCTGCGTACAGGGAGATTATGCAAGCAGATACGGACGGTGGGACGGGGGCATAACGAGTATATTATGCCAAACGCTATTGCTTCAGGAGGCGGCCGGGTGCACTTGATGGATTTTTCCGGAAGATGTATCCTCTCTTATGATGCAGACCTGAATTTGTTGCACCGTACGCCTGTGGACTTTATGATGCATGACATTATTCCTGTAGATGACGGATTCTTACTTAGTAACAGCTCTCCCGGAGACCGTGAAGAATTGATTATTCATACGGATACATCGGGCAAAGTATTGGGTAAGTTCCTTTCTGCTGATTTAAGTCAGGCTATTTGGCCGGTGGGCAAACCTTTTATCCGTAATCCGAAGGGGGACGTTTTCCTGAAAGCACCCTTTTCCAACGGTATTTATGTTTGGCGCGATACGGTTCCGGTATTGGCTTATCGTGCGGACTATGGTAGCCTGACTCCCGAACAAGGTCGGGAGGCGGAAGACTTCCTGAGTGCGGGAAAGGTCGGGACGTTTCATGATTTCTTGACCTCCGACCGTTGGTTGGGTATTTTTGAATATTCAGATGAGGTCTATTGTCACATGGAAAGCCTGTCCGACGGACAATTCCACCTTCAAGGAAAGCTTGTGCGGGATGTCCCTGGTTTTTATCCCCAGTGGCAGTATGGTGAAGCGTTGGTTGGGGTTGTTCATGGTGATGATTACGGCAGCGAGGCCAAACTTCAAGAAACAAGATTGGGGGCGGTTCTCTTTTTTTATTATTTGAAATAAAAATAGGGATACAAACTTTTTTTCTTACTTTTTTCACATTTTTATTTGAACTTCGAATCGAATCTCGTATATTTGCGGATGTAAGTAGGGAAACTCTTACATTTATACTTTTCCAGTGGGGACGATGTGGAAGATGGAGTAGCATCGTCCCCACATTTTGATATAGTGGAAAAAATTTGTTACTAGTCTAATTATGATAATATCATGAGAAAAGTTCTTTTGTATGTATCGTTTGTTACAGCATTGGTGTCGTGTAATAATGATAAGAGTACGCCACGATGGGAAGAGAAACATAATACTCGTGAGTTTGGTGCTGTCATTTCAATGGAAACCTATCCGGTTGTAGTAGATGAATTTATGAATATAAAAGAGTGGTGCATCGTGGATACAATGCTCATTTGTAAGAACGACGGCGGTGAACCGTTTTATTATGTGTTCAACACAAATGATTTCCGAGTTACTGGAAAATTCGGCCGTAAAGGAAACGGGGAGAACGAATGGATTTCTCCTCATCTGATACCGATAACGGATACTGCTTATACCGTCATTGATAATTTTCGGTGGGGAATCTATGACGTGACGAAGATAGATAGTTCGTATGTGATTCAAAAGAAAAAGAATATGGGCGTGCAGATGCCTTTAAATTCCCCTAAGTTTGTCTCATATTCAACTTTTGGAAATATTTCATATAGTCCGCGAGAAATTGTATGGGAGATTACGGATATAGAGAATCTGTCATGTTCGGATTCGATTGTTTTTTTTGATGAAAGTAAAGGTGGTAATTCCATGCTTTATAATTTTTCGTATGATGTGGCGTTTGGGCATGCCGTATTTGCTTACCTTTATCAGGATGGTTTTATGATAGCCTCCTTGTCCGATGGGTGGCATGTGATACCGGAGTTAGCCGTGAAGGGCGACGGAGAAGAAAGGATGAAAGACGGAGGGTATTATACGGATGTGGTATGCGGAAAAAAATGCTTTTACATTTTATCGCAGGGGGACGTGGAGACATCCGGATTGTCAGGAGCATCTTCCATAGAGGTTTATGACTATGAGGGAAATCCTATGAAGAAAATAAACTTAGATATCATAGCGTCCCATATGGTTTACGATAAAATAAACAAAAGGGTTATTTTCAGTCCTTCAATGGATAATGATTTACACGTATTGGATTATGAGTTTGAATAGATAATTTATTCTTACAGCAAACCGGAAAACCATTGTGTTATGATTGGTTTTCCGGTTTGTGATAACAAGACACCTATAATTTCAAGATATCTTCTTTGGAAAGTCCGGTGGCACGAGAAATATCTTCCATGGAAAGCCCCATGGCTTTCAGGTTCCGTGCCGTGGATAATATCCCTTCAGCTCTTCCTTCAGCTCTTCCTTCAGCTCTACCTTCAGCTCTTCCTTCAGCTCTTCCTTCGGTCAGTCCTTCCAGTTTGGCTGTGCTCAACACATCATTCTGTATCATAATGGCATTGAGATGTTCGTCGTAGGCGTACCGTTCACCGGGCGTCATACTGTAGTACTTCAGTTTCTCCCGTGCTTCGCTCAACCCCGGAGTTTTCGTATCCG